>REBV01000226.1 GCA_007692545.1 Puniceicoccaceae bacterium | reverse complement strand
GATACGGGATGCGGGATACGGGATACGGGATGCTGAGCGAAGCGAGTCGGGGCGGGTGGTGGGTTATGGCAGGCACGGGGGCAGGGGGCGAGTTGGGTTTCGATACCGATGCTCTGAAGGGTCTGGCTGATGGCTTGGTGGATCTGCTGGTAGATTTGAGTGGCGGGTCTTTGCGCTGCGGGCAGCGAGTGGTGGAGGATGAGGGCGTAGGTCCAGTCGTTGCGGTGGTCGACAATGCCGCCACCGGTTTGGCGGCGGACGAGCACCGGAGGTGCTGCATCCACGGCAGGGGCGGCGCTGAGTGCGGAGCGCACCTCGGCGTAGGATTGGGCATAGCCAAAGGTGGCGGCTGGTTCGGTCCAGCCGTAGTGGCGGAAGGTAGCGAGGCCTGCGGGGATGCAGTCCAGGAGTGCTGCATCGATGGCCATGTTGGTGGCTGCATCACCGAAAGCGTTGGGCAACTGGATCAGCATGATATGGCTCGGGCGGACCTCAAGCATTGAGCGGTTCGATCCGGGTGAGTTCCTCCAGTTGTGCTTCGAAGTCGACAGGCTGGGTCTTGAGTTTGGATACGATGGGGTGGAGGTTGAAGGCGAGCTGGGCTGGGCGTGAGCTGTCCTCGCGGCAGGCCGATGCCACGGAGTCGAGGGGCAGCCCAAAATGTTTGAGAATGCGCTGGGCCATCTCGAAGCGGCTGAGTGTCTCCACGCCGGCCCAGTGGAAGATGCCGTGGAGGTCGCGGCGCTCGGTCAGCTCCAGCATGACTTCGGCGGCGTTGGAGGCGGCGCAGGGCTGGCGAATCTCATCGCAGTAGAGCTGTGGGCGCTGGCCGGACTCGATGGCGCGGAGGAGTTTTTCGTGGACGCTGCGCTGGCCGCTGGGGCTGTTGCCCATCAAAATGGGCAGACGCAGAACGACGGGGTCCTCGGGGTTGTGTTCGAGCACTTCACGCTCGGCCATGAGTTTAGTCTGCCCGTAGAGGTTGGTCGGTGCGGGCATATCAGTCGAGCGGTAGGGCGCCTCCGACTGTCCATCAAAAACCATATCGCTGGAGACATGGATCAGGCGGGCACCGAGGTGGGTGGAGATTTGGGCCAGCAGGCGGGGCAGGGCGACATTGACTTTTTCGGCCAGCTTGGGATCCGCGTCGACGGCGGCTGGGCTGGAGACGGCGGCACAGTTTATAATGGCGTCGGGCCAGAGCCCGAGGCAGATACTGGTCAGATTCTCCGGCTGTGCGGCATCGAGTTGAATCGAGCCTTCGAGCCCCGCTAGGGTGGGTTCGTTGCTGTGGTAGAGAGCGGTCACACTATGTCCGCGGCGGAGGGCGGCTTGAGCGTAGGCGTGACCGAGAAATCCGGAGGCACCAGTGAGGAGAATCTTCATAATAAGTTAACTCTGGTTTTTGTTGCAATCGTCGTCGGTAGAGGCAAGTTCAAAGCCAATTATCAATGAAATACGCTGAACTTGCGAATGCTGGTGTGCATGAACAACCGGTTTATGAACCAGGAAAACCTATTGAGGATGTGGCTCAGGAGTTTGGGCTGGATCCTACCCAAATAGCAAAACTTGCCTCAAACGAGAATCCTTTCGGGCCCTCGCCCCTGGCGGTGGCCGCGGCGCAGGTTGCCTTGCGATCGGCTCATGTCTATCCGGACGGTGCCTGCACCCGTCTGCGGGCGGCCATCGCAGAAGAGCGTGGCCTGTCAGAGCAGTCGATCCTGGTCGGCAACGGCTCGAATGAGATTATCGAGCTACTGGGGCACGCCTTTTTACGTCCCGGCGTGGAGGTGGTGATGGGTGCTCAGGCTTTTATCGTCTATAAGCTGGTGGCCAAGCTTTTTGGGGCGACGCCGGTGGAGGTGCCTATGTCGAACTTCGGGCATAACCTCGCGGCCATGCGCGCGGCCGTAACGGAGCGGACGCGGCTACTGTTTGTGGCCAGCCCGAACAATCCGACCGGGGTAGCCAACAGCGAGGCCGAGTTGGTTGAGTTGGCGGAATCGCTGCCCGGGCATGTCCTATTTTGTCTGGATGAAGCCTATGCCGAGTATTTGGAGCGGGCACCGGATCTGCGGGCGCAGATAAGCGCTGGGCGCAAGGTGTTCTGCTTGCGTACTTTTTCCAAGGTCTATGGCCTGGGCGGTCTGCGTGTCGGCTATGGCTACGGAGACCCGGAGTTGGTGCAATTATTGCAACGTGTCCGGCAGCCCTTTAATGTGAGTTCGGTGGCGCAGGCAGCAGCCCAGGCGGCACTCGGGGATACTGATTTTGTGGCGCGTTGCCGATCCGCCAACGAGTCGGGGCGAGGCCAACTCGTCGATGGCTTGAAGGTGCTCGGTATTCCCGTCTTGGGCGGGCAGGCCAACTTTGTTCTGGTCGAGGTGGGCAAGGGGATCGACTTTTTCCAGTTCGCCCAGCGTCGTGGTATGATCGTGCGGCCCTTGGCCGGCTATGGTTTGCCAAGCCATGTGCGGGTGACGATTGGGACGGAGCTGGAGAACCAACGATTCCTGGAGGTAGTCCGTGATTATAGGGCTGCCCAAACCTCGTCCGGGGTGGATCGAATATGATCGCGTCTGCTTGGATGAGTTTTTTCTTCTCACTTGCTTCGGTGGGTCTGATGCTGCTTTTGCACGCGTTTTTGGTGATGTGTGAGATCAGCCTGGTCAAATTCCGTTATGGGAAGGCGAAGGAGTCGCAGATGGAAGCCTTGATGCAGCTGCCGGGTGTGGCCCGCTTAATGGAAAATGGCGACCAGACGGGGCGGGTGGTGCGCTTTAGCAAGACCTTGTGCACGGTCGCGGTCGGTTTGTTGCTGCTGCCCCTGGTGAGTGATTTCTTCAGGCTGTTTGACCGGGACGCGGTCCCGGACCGCTGGATTGTGGTGCTGGTTTCTTTTGTGACGGCGGTCTCCGCGCATTTCTTCTTTGCTGAGATTTTCCCGCGCGGGCTGGCTATGCGGGACCCGGTTAAAGCGATCCGTCAATCGTATCGTGTCTTACTGGCCTTTCAATTCCTGACCTTTCCGGTCATGCTCTTCTTCCGGGCATTGAAAAAGATGCTTTATCGGCGCCTGGGGGTGGATGTGGATGATGAGCTCAACCCGCTGGATGTGGATGTGCAGATCCGTGCTTTGGGCGAGGACAGTAGTCAACTCTCCGGAGTGGTGCGTAAGATTGTCAATCGTACCCTGCAGATGCAGGACTTGGTGGTACAAGACATCCTGCTCCCCCGCAGTCAGGTGATCATTTGCGATCTGGATCAGTCGGTTGGCGAAAATATGGCCAGAATGAAAGCGGCTGGGCATACCCGTTTCCCGCTCTGCCGGGGTGATTTGGATGAATGCCTCGGCTTGATCCATATTAAAGATATTTTCCGGCAGGACACCGCGACTGCGGACTTGGATCTAATGAAGCTCAAGCGAAATCTGGCGGTCTTCCCGCTGGAGACACCGCTCGAGGAAGCTTTGGAGCGGATGCTGCGGGCCAAGTTTCACATGGCGCTAGCCGTCGATGAATTTGGCGGCATTGTCGGTGTCATTACCCTGGAGTCGATACTGGAAGAGCTGGTGGGTGAAATCCAGGATGAGTTCGATAGCGAGGAAGCACAAATCATCAAATTGCGTGGAGACGACTGCTACCGGATCTCAGGTTTGACTCCGATTCACGATATCGAAGAGACGCTGGAAATCGAGATTGATAACGAAGAGGTCTCGACCTTTGGCGGTCTAATCACCGCAGAGCTAGGGCATATTCCCGAGCGGGGCGAGCAGCTTGTCTGCTATGGCTTGGGTATCACGATTGAAGAAGTCGATGATCGACGGGTGATCGCTGCAACTGTGCAAGTTACGGAAACAGCTGATCGCTGATCGAGCGTGATAAAATTCGCCTGAGACTGGCGTGGGGTACTTAGATCGAGCGTGGAATGTTGGGTGCCGCGCTGTCTCGCAGAACGCTGCTTAACTGCAGCAGCAAGATCTCTCTATCGGGAGTAAAGATGAAACGGTCGCTTCCCAGTTTACGATAGGCCTCTGCCAGCAGATCTATCTGTGGACGGCGCATTTGCAACAGTCGAGTAATCAATCGGTTGAGATTTTCTGTATTGCCAAGCGCCAAGTCTGCACGAATTAAATCGGATAGGACTCTCTGATTGCTTGGATTCCTCTCGTAGGCTACCATCAAAACTCTGCGGGTTTGCTGGACTCTTCCGATTTCGGTAAAGCGGCGGGCAACGGCCAAGTAAGTTTCGGCGGCATTAGCGGACTCCTGCAGGAAGTTTTGTAAGTAAATATCCCCTAGATCAGGACGGTTGGTCGCGTAGGATGCGACTGCCCGTAAACTGTTGAAGATAGCCCACCTCCGGGTGAGCCAGTCCGGACGTTCCTTGAGCAATTCTTCACAGAAATGCAGCGCTCCCCGATAATCCTCATTGACCAAGTGAGCTTCGATCAGGAGCAGTGCGAAGCTATCGATGCTGAATTCATTCTCCAAGGCTTCCTCATAAGTTCGGCGGGCCAGTTCATAATTACCCGTGTCTGCGGCAAAGTTGGCAATGGATTGAAGTGCCGCCTCGTCTTGGCGAAATTGTATCAGCATCCGCTGCGTTTCGCGTCGCTCCCGCTCGGTATCTCCCGATAAGTTATAGATATAGAGCAGCTCCAGCCTGGGTCTTGGACTCAGTGGATCGCTGACATTTCTCAAAATCGCGTAGCGGCGTGCTTCGTCGATCTGCCCAAGCTCGCGGTGATAGCGGCTCAACTGCATCAGCAATGGTTCTGAATTTGGGAAGCGGCGGAGTGTTTGTTCGAGCTGGCTGAGTGCCGATTGGCGGTTGCCCCGGTCCCAGCTGATTTCAGCCGAAAGACGCACCCCTTCCAGGGATTCGAGCAGTTTATAGTTAGTTAAATAATCTTCCGCCCGGTCGAAATTGCCCCGCAGGTGGTTCGCATTGGCCGCTCCGAAGGCAAGCGTGCGGTTTATATCAGTCAATTCCGGTTCTTTAGGTAAGTGCTGATCCGCCAGACTTTGTATAGCTTCATCCATTTGATGGCGAAGTAAAAAGCGCAGTGTAACCTTCACATATTCCAGGTCTTCAATGCCGCCCCGATCCAAGCCTTGCAGCAGTTGGTCGGCGGCTATATCGGTGCGATTGAGTGCGATTTCATAAAACTCTGCCAGGACGGCCCGGCCTTCCAGGTTATCCGGTGCCCGGGCCACCCCCAGGCGGAGCAAGCGCATCGCATCACGAAAATTGCCTTGCTTCATCTGTTCAAGGCCCCGGTCGATGTGATAGTTGCCCATCTCCTTCCGGTGTGCTTCCAGCCCAAAAGGTAGCAGCGTCAGCATCTTACTATAAGCGACGTCCTCAAATTCTTTATTGTATTTGAAATGAAAGTAGAGCGCACCGGCGAGGCTGAACCAACCCAGTATTGCGATGAGTCCTAGCGTCCCAAGCAGGCGCCCCCAGCGGACCGATAGCTCCATCCGTCCGTCAAGTCCCTTCTTTTGGACAACAAAGCCTAGTAGGATAGGTTTCTCTCGTTTAACTGTAGGGGTGTTCGTCGTGGTCTGTTTTTTCATTTTAATCAATTTTCTATTAGTAACATAAAAGAACCCGCAGTCCATCGCCAAGCAAATTTAGTGCGCTCAGAATAAAACTTCGATAAATTTAAATAATTTAGGGTTGTGCAGTCTGAACATTTCCTTTTTAAGTGTTGAAGATGAGCCTCTAAACTCTAAATTAATTAATGTGCATGAAAACTATGAAAACTTACCCAATGGCAGCACTGCTGGCCGCTTTCGCCCTTCCTCTGACTCTGCCGTTCGGCTCTGTATCGGCCTCACCTTTGATTTCGATCGGTGACAACGCGGATGTTTTCTTTAATGGTTCATCCAGCCTTCGCTCGACATCAAATGTCTACCGTTCTGAGAATAACCGGAAAAATGATCAGATCTTGATACTTTCCCCCGGCTTAGAGTTAAATGTGGGTCGCGGTGCTTCCAATGTGGATTTGAGCCTCATCACACGTTATGACATTGTCCGTTATAATGACCAAAGCCGTCTGGACACTGAGTTGTTCCACATCAAGGCAATCGGCTCCTACAGATCGAGCCGTCTCGATCTGAATGGTTTAATTTCTTTTGATGAGAGCAAGACTTCGACGGGTGACAATGCCATTGTCGACGATTTGATCGAGTTTGATACCTTTGTAGCCAGCTTGAACTTGGAGTATCGCTTTTCTCCAAAATTCAGTTTCGGAGCCGGCGTGAGATATCGGGAAGTCGACTACAAAACCTACACTGAATATTTTGCAGATCGTGAAACGATCTCTTTCCCGCTTGATTTGTTTTACGAGTTGACGCCCAGAATCGACTTGAGCGTCGGCTACACTTATTCAGAAACAGAGGTGGATTCATTGGTGACTCCGCTTTTCCCTGGTGCTCCCCTTGCCAACTCTGTTGGAAGTTATAAGCAAAAATCGCACTTTTTCAATGTCGGTGCACGGGGCGAACTGATGCCTAAGTTGAACGGCTCTTTCAAAGTGGGTTATCGCGCTCGCAGCGTGGGAGACTCAAGCACGGAATTGGTCATGTTCCCAAGCGGAGTGCTGATCCCAGGTTCTGAAGGTAAAAGAACCCGCAGTGATTCCGGCATGCTCGGTCTGGAGGCGGATCTAAGATGGTCAGCCACTCCGAAATTGACGACTACACTTGGGCTTTCCCGTGACTTCGATGTCGGCAGTGAGGGGCAATCGAACGAGAATACATCAGTCAATTTAGGTGCGAGCTACTCGATCAACAGTCAATGGGCAGCCAGCGGTAATTTCGGTTATACGCTACGCGACTTTTCCAATAGTGGCCGCAAGGACCATCATTACAGAAGCGGTCTTCGTCTGATGTATTCCTTGAATCAGTATTGGAACTTTAGCGGGGGCTACACCTACACGGAGAATGATTCTAATCGTGAAAATCGTAGCTTCAGAGACCATACCTTTGATTTAACCGCATCGCTGCGCTACTAAGACTGAAACTATTTCCCAAATTACGGGTCAAAAATGCCTCCACAGTGGGGCATTTTTTTAATTTATGAAGCAGTTAACACGATTCTTTTTTTCTCTACTCTTCTTCTCTGGTTCATTGTTGATGGGGCAGGATGGCGGATCCGGGGGCGGCGATGGTCCATCCGGCGCCGGCTCATCCGGTGGCGCTCGCTCCGGCGGCTCTGGAATGTCGGGTATCGGCATTGTTGTCGGCGAGAATTATGTGTTGAAGCCATCTGACGTCGTCTCTATAGAGGTTTATCAAGAGGATGATTTGAATCGGAGTGCGCGGGTTGAGGGCGATGGATCGATCGCACTTTCGCTCATCGGCAAAGTAAAGGTGGCTGGTATGACCGTTGCGGAAGCGCAATCGCTCATTACCGACCTCTACAACCGCGACTTCCTGGTTGACCCGCAGGTATCGATGCTGGTCGTCCAATTTTCCCCTAAGGTGGTGCATATCCTGGGTTCTGTAAATAGCCCTGGGGTGGTGCCGATCCCGCCTGATCGCGATCTGACTTTGACTGAGGCCATGGCAAGCGTTCGAGGGGTTAGCCGCTTGGGGAATCCACGCTCCATCACTATCAAGCGTGTTGATGAAGACGGGCGCTCTGTGCAGATGGAAGTCAACTTCAGTCGCATTGTGACCGACCCGAATGTCCGGGATGTCGTCCTGAAAGAGGGCGATACAATCTGGGTCCCTGAGCGGATCATCTAGAAAGTTTATAAGAGTATGAAAAACGATTATGTAAGAGGCGCACCGGATCCCAACAGCGGCGGGTATGGAGGTTATGGCTACGGCGGCTATGGTTATGGTTATGGCGGCGGCGGTTATGGCGGTGGCTATGGCGAAGGTGGTGGCGGTGGGCCGCAGCGCTCTTTCAAAGATTATTTTCTTATGTTCCGTGAGCGGATCTGGTATTTGATCGTCGTCTTCTTTATTATATTTTCAGGTTCCATTCTCTATACATTCAACAAAACCAAGATCTACACGGCGGTTGCTCAGGTGCAGCTCTATCGGGAAGACCCCAATGCTTTGGGATCTTCGGGACAGATTGATCCGAGGCAAATTCGGACTGCTGAGGACTTGAATACACAGATCAGCCTGTTTGAGAGTGGCACGATCATTTCGGGCGTCGAACGGCGTATTCAGGATGATTTACGAGCCCGCTTTATGGCCCCCTACACCGATGCATTGAGCCTGAGCGGTCCGCTGAGTCCGATCGATATCCTGGCGCGAAACCGAAGGATTGTGCCCAAGCGCATGAGCTTGATGGTCAACGTTGTTTACTCACACCCGGACCCGATTGTTGCGGCCGAGGTGGCCAACTTATTTGCCCAAGAGTACATTGATTACAACTTGAAGTTGAATATCGACGCGGCCATGAAGGACGTCGAGGATCTACGGATACGGGCGGAACAACAAAAAGAGCGTGTGGAAGAGCTTGATATGAAGCTGGCGGAGTATCGTGAGCGAAATAATGCGATTTCCTTGGATAGTCAGGAAAACATCGCAGGCGCTCAGTTAGCCCGATTGAATGAAATTAAGCTCATCAACAAAAATTTGTATGATGAATTGGAGACGAAGTGGAATTTAATTGAGATGTACCGCCGGGATGGCCGCAATTTGTGGAAGCTTTCATTTGTCTCGGAGCAACAACGGGTAGCCAGGTTACTTGAAAGAATATCTGAGGTACGCATCTCCATTTCTACTTTGAGCAAGCGCTATCGCGAGCGACACCCCGTGATGATACAGCAGCTACAGACATTGCAAGAGGCTGAGCAGGAACTGGCGCACGCTGTGCAGAACGCTGTGGATAGAATTCATGCAACCTATGCAGAGGCGAAGACTAACTTTGAAATGGCCAGTCAGCGCCTGGCCGAAAAAGAAAGGGAGTTGATTGCATTGAGTAAGACCCGGGTGGAGTTCAATTCGTTACTGCGGGATCTGGAGGTGCAGGAAAGCTTTTTCCAGGCACTTAATTCACGTATGACGACCGAAAAAGCGTCTGTTAATTTAAAGAACCCGAATGCCAGTATTGTGGACTATGCCTTTCCTCCGCCGGAGAATCGACCATCCTCTCCAAATGTACCGTTAAATTTGGCGGCTGGATTTTTTGGTGGTATTGCCGCTGGGGTGGGCCTGATTTTCATCGTCGCCTTTCTCGATGACCGAATTAAGAGTGCCTTTGATATTGAGGGCACGATCGGCCTGCCGATGCTGGGTGTTGTGCCCCGCATTAAGAAACTCGACACCAGCACGAAAGCTCAGGCGGTGGCCTCCAACGTGGATCGACATGTTACGGAGACCTTCCGATCCATTCACTCTGCTTTGAGATTGAATGATGAGAGTAAGAATGCCCGCATCATTCTGACGACCAGTACGGTACCCAGCGAGGGGAAGTCTTTCATCAGTTCGAACTTATCGCTGACTTTTGCCAATCATGGCGAGAAGACGCTGTTGCTGGACGCTGACTTGCGTCTGCCGAACGTGGCCCGCTCACTCCAGCTCGAAAATGATTACGGTCTGCTGGATCATATCGATAAGGGTGTTAGCCTGGATGAGGTGATCATTAAGGATGTGTATCCTAATTTGGACGTTTTACCGACAGGTGGTAAGTCTAAGAATCCAACCCAAGTGCTCAACAGTGCTCAATTTGAAGCTATGTTTGCTGAACTGCGTGATCGCTATGATCGCATCGTAGTCGATTCGCCGCCACTCGCTGCGGTCAGTGATGCGCTCAATCTATTGCCACTGGTGGACGGTATCATTTATGTGATTAAGTTTAACACAGTTAAGCGCAAAACAGCGGTGGTCAACGTGCGCCGACTTTGGGAATCAAACACGCCTGTCTTTGGTGCGATTCTTAACAATATCAGCGGTTCTCTCTCGAGCTACTACTACTCAAGCTACTCTGATAAGGCCTACCAGAACTACTACATTCAGCATGAAGAAGAGCTGGAAGAAGAACTGGCTGCGAAAGTAGAGCCGGCTGGGAGCAAGTCTTGATTGCTTTCTTTCTGTAGGGGCATCGATGCGAGAACTTGAACAGCTTACGGTTCTATTAAAAGCGGGGCAGGACTTGAATTCCAGTATGGCTGCGCGTGCGGCAGCTTTATTGACGGCTCCTGCAAGTGAATTGGAGTCGAAATCGGACTTTCTCATTGCCTTATCTGATAAGGGGGAAACGGTCACGGAGGTTGCCGCGTTTGCTTCAACTTTCAGGGACTTAGCGGTCGACCCGCAGGTTCAGCCTTGGGCTGAGCGCGCGATCGATGTCTGCGGCACGGGGGGCGATGGAGCGCATACTTTCAATATATCGACTGCTGTATCGTTTATCTTAGCGGCTGCGGGTGTCCCAGTTTTTAAGCATGGCAATCGCTCGATCACCTCAAAGTGCGGGAGTGCGGATCTGATGGAGGCACTGGGCTTTGATTTGCAGGCTTCTCATGATGTTCAGCGGGCATCGCTGGAAGCGCTTAATTTTTGCTTCTTTTTTGCGCCAGCGTATCATCCGGCATTTAAGGAAATTATGCCCGTCCGCAAGGCACTGGCCGCCTCCGGTCGGCGTTCGATCTTTAATCTGCTTGGACCTTTGATCAATCCGGGAAGGCCTGCACATCAGTTGCTGGGTGTTTTTTCGAATGATTGGGTCAAGCCGCTGGCCGAAACACTCGGGGCATTGGGCTTGGAGTCTGGGCTGGTCGTGCATGGGCGCCCCAGCGAGTCGCAGGCGCTGGACGAGCTCAGTTGTGTCGGCCATAATCAAGTGGCAGGCTTTGGCCGTTTGGCAGCTATTCAGGCTATGCCAACACTTGCTGAATTGGGGCTTTCGGCCTGTAATTTAGAGGTTCTGCAGGGAGGCGATGTCGATCAGAACCTGCTGATCATGCAGGCTCTGATGGATGGCGGTGATTCAAACCTAAGCCCTG
>REBV01000115.1 GCA_007692545.1 Puniceicoccaceae bacterium | reverse complement strand
CACGCTACGGTTGGCTGCCTGGGAAGGTGGCGTGTCCGCTTGCGGACGCCTCGGCTCGGTGGGAGCCTCCGGTGTTTGTCCGCCGGGCGGTTCAGGCAACAGTTGAACCCGGAGGTGCTCAGCCAGTGTGGGATCGCGCTCGACGGCCCAGAGTGAGGCACCACTGGTCAGTATCGCTTGGGTCAGAGTGCCTAGGCCGGGGCCGATCTCGACCACCACACTGCCCGGACCAATCTCGGCCAGCTGTATCGATTTTCGTACGATATTACCATCCACCAGAAAGTTCTGCCCCAGCTTTTTGTTAGGGAAGTGCTCCAATTGCTGAAGTCGTTCCCGGGTGCTGGTCGGACTGAGTGGCATGTTGCGAAGGCTTTTAAAAGGGATGAAACCTGAGTGGTGGCAATGAAGGCCGAAGTGGCCAGCGAGTAGCTTAGGCGTGATGAAAGGCCTGGACCAATTCTTCCGGGTTCTCGGCCCGCATGAGGGCTTCGCCGACGAGGATGGCATCAGCTCCGCAGGCGCGGGCGCGTTCGGCATCTTCGAGCTTGAAGATACCGCTTTCGCTGATCCGGACAATGCTGTCGGGTATTTGGGGGATGAGGCATTCGGATACGGCGAGGTCGGTCTTGAAGCGTTTCAGGTCGCGGTTGTTGACTCCAATGATCCTGGGGTCAAAGCGGAGGGCTTTTTCCAACTCCCGTTCTTCATGGATTTCGTAAAGTATATCGAGTCCGGCGGCTTCGGCGGCTCCACGCAGCGCTTTGATCTCGTCGTCCTCCAGCGCGCGCACGATAATGAGAATGGCACGGGCACCCGCTTCGGCAGCTTCAGCAACTTGCACGGGATGCACCATGAAGTCTTTGCGCAGGCAGGGTGTCTTGCGATTGTGGCACTCCAGGAACTCGACCACATCCCAGAGATCCTGGAGGCGGCCGCCAAAGTAATCCGTGTCGGTCAGAATCGAAAGGCAATCGGCCTCGGCATTCACGTATTTGCGCGCTTGTTCGACCGCATCGAGTGCGGCATCGCTGATCTCGCCAGCAGAGGGAGACTTCCGCTTGATTTCGGCGATGACCGAGAGGCGGTCCTTGCGGGCAAGCGCTTTGAGAAAGCTTCCCCCCTGGGATTGCATCTGGCCCAAACGCTCCAGTTCCTGATCGCGAACGGGGCGCATCTTATTGCGTAGGGCGTGCCTTTTGGCGGCCATGATTTCGGATAATTTGTCCATGTTTTGGATGAAGGTGGCGTGGCTTGGCAGGAAGTTCAAGCTGGAGTTTTTCTGTTTGCTGGTAATTCGCTTGAACAATCTCTCTGGGCGAATTTAATGTGATCTTATGAATGGCAACGCTTTATCAAAAAAACAAGTTCTGTGCACCGGACTTTTCGTGGCTCTCAGCAGCATCCTCACAGGGGAGTCGGTAGAGGATACGCTGCCTTCAATTTTGGAGTTGGAGCGTGATTATATCGCCCAAAATGGAGGCTTAGCCAACATTCAGAATCTAAAAAGCCTGATCATTTATGGCCAGTTTATTCAACAAGGAGCTGAGTCATTCGACTTCACGCTCTACCGTAAGCGCCCGAATTTCTACCGCATGCAAGTGGAGATGCCTAACGCGACTGTTGTTACCGTCTACAATGGTCGTGAGGCTCAACGAAGGGTTGATTGGGGGCGGGGGGAAAGTCGCCAGATCGATATGGACGATAGTGAAATCGCATCGCTCGTGCAGAGTAGTCAATTTGATGGCCCCTTTTTCTCTCTTCGCGGGCGGTCTGATCGTTTGACCCTTATCGGGCTCACAGAAGTGGAGGGCGTTCCGGCCTATGAGATTGAGGTTCACCAAGACGCCCAGTCACTTTACGACCGGATCTGGTTGGATGCGGAGCATTTTCAGGAGGTGAAGCTTCGAAAGCGTATGACGAGTGGGGGAAGTGAAGAGGCCCGTGAAACGACTTATTTTTCCGAATTCATCCAGGTTGATGGTATCTGGCTGGCACAAAACATGCGCCAGATGATTGGTGACGAGTTGTCGACCACGGTTAAAATTGATCGAGTTCGATCAAATGTGGGCCTGTTTAATAACTTATTTGAGTTCCCCTGAATGGTCTGCAGGGCGATTTTCGAGGTTTGTCCTTGCTTCGAATTGAACTGTGCGGACCGGTACCCGCAAAAAAAACCGCCCCGGATCGGGACGGTTTGATTGAAGTGTTGGGGCGGCGTTTCCCCATCACTCGGCTAGCAGAGTCTTAGGATTTGGCGCTTTTGTAGTTCGCCTCGGCTGCGTTCCAGTCGACCAGATTCCAGAAAGCTTCGATAAACTTGGGGCGAAGATTCTGGTATTTCAGGTAGTAGGCGTGCTCCCAAACATCCAGTCCGATGACAGGTTGACCTTCCACTTCAGCCACACCTTTCATGAGTGGGCTATCTTGGTTGGGCGTCGATGTGACTGCAAGTGAGCCGTCGGCCTTGACGACGAGCCAAGCCCATCCGGACCCGAAGCGGGTGGCTCCGGCCTTGGCAAATGCTTCTTTGAAAGCATCAAGCCCGCCCAACTCAGCGTCGATCGCAGCAGCCAGTGCGCCGACGGGTGCACCGCCTCCGTCAGGACTGAGGATCTTCCAAAAGAAGCTGTGGTTGGCATGGCCGCCACCGTTGTTACGCACGGCAGCACGCTTTTCAGCGGGCACTTTGGAGAGGTCGCCAATCAGATCATCGATTGATTTAGCCTCAAGATCCGTGCCGGCGATGGCCGCATTCAGGTTCGTGATGTATGCATTGTGATGCTTGCTGTGATGGATCTCCATCGTGCGTGCATCAAAATGTGGTTCGAGCGCATCGTATGCGTAAGGTAGATTTGGTAGTTCGTGTGACATAGTTTTTATGTTTTGGTTTTTATTGGTCGAATTGTCTACCCTGCAATCTCTGAGCCTGCTGTCAAATGATCGATTCAGGATTTGTGCTTTTCTTTGCTCCCCGTTTTTTTTCAAAGAATGCCTTAAGTATCGAGTGGTTGAGCGCTTCGAGCACGCCGCCGACCGACTCAAACTTGTGATTGCTCTCGGGAAGTGCCCCGAGATCCACGGCACCGCCGACGCAGCCCATTTTTGGATCAGGTAAGCCGTAGAAGACCTTGCCGATTCGGGCGATAACCAGCGCGCCCGAACACATGGGACAGGGCTCTTTCGTGACATAAAGTCTGCATTCGTTGAGCCGCCAGTCACCTAAAGTGTTGGCAGCCTGGGAGATCGCGAGGATTTCCGCGTGTGCGGTTGGGTCATTGGTGCTGCGCGATTGATTGTGGGCGGAGGCGATGATGCGGCCTTCGTGCTCAATCACGGCCCCTATGGGCACCTCATCCTTCTTCCATGCTTCAATCGCCTCATTATAGGCATGGGTCATGAAATAGTCGGCGTCCCGGTTGAGTTCAGATGGATACAGCTTTTCGAAAGGACAGGTCATGGTCGGGATGCGGGATCTGGGATGCGGGACGAAGTCCGGCGTAGCTCGAAGAGCGAAGACGGATACGGAAGGGCTCAGAGCGGCCTTGACTTTCGCAATCAAAGCGATTGTCTCGCCGCTTTCTTATTTATCTATGGCAAAAGCACAAAGCGAAGAATACGTCGAAGTCGAAGGCAAAATCGTGGCAGTCCTCCCGGGCACTATGTTTAGGGTCGAGCTGGCAAACGGCCACCAAGTACTGGCACACATTTCCGGTAAGCTTCGCAAGCACTTTATCAAGATCACGACCGGAGACACGGTCAAGATGGAGATGAGCCCTTACGACTTGGATAAGGCGCGTATTGTTTATCGCTTACGCAATGCACAGGTGCAGCGAAATGCGCCGAAGCGCAGTTACGGGCCTCGCCGTCGCTAAATAATAATCCGGTAAAAAGCTTGAATGCTTGAAATGCCGCTTAGCTTGTGTCTCTCTACTCAACTCCAACCAATTAAAACTATGAGTAAAAAATTCGCTTCCATTATCGATACCGTGGGCAATACCCCCTTGGTCAAAATAAACCGTGTAGCTGAGGGGCTGGATGCCGACATTTATCTTAAATGTGAGTTCTTTAACCCCCTCTCCAGTGTTAAAGACCGGATCGGCAAGGCCATGATTGAGGCTGCTGAACGTGAGGGCAAGCTCAACGCAAATAGCATCGTGATCGAGCCGACTTCCGGCAACACCGGTATCGCTCTGGCATTTGTCTGTGCGGCTAAAGGCTACCGTTTGATTCTGACTATGCCCGAAACGATGTCAGTCGAACGGCGGGTCCTACTCCGTATGTTGGGGGCCGAGATCGTCCTCACTCCCGGGCCGAAGGGTATGCCGGGAGCGATTGCCCGTGCTGGCGAGTTGGTTCAGGAATATGGTAAAAACGCCTTTATGCCTCAGCAGTTTGAGAATCCGGCAAACCCGGAAGTGCACCGTAAGACCACGGCTGAAGAAATTTGGGCAGCGACCGACGGGCAGATCGACGCTTTTGTTTCCGGCGTTGGGACTGGCGGTACCATCACGGGTGTTTCGGAAGTCATCAAGTCCCGCAAAGAGCTGTTCACCGTAGCAGTCGAGCCGGAGGCTAGCCCGGTTATTTCCGGTGGCCAGCCAGGTCCGCATAAAATTCAGGGCATCGGCGCTGGATTTATCCCGAAGAATTGTAATGTGGACGTTATTGACGACATTATTAAAGTGTCCAACGAGAATGCATTCGCGACAGCCCAAGCGCTGGCGGAGAAGGATGGCATCCTCGGGGGCATCTCGACGGGCGCCAATGTCTGGGCGGCGATGGAACTGGCCAAGCGCCCGGAAATGGCGGGCAAAACAATTGTTACCGTCGGATGCAGCTTTGGTGAACGCTACCTTTCCACCCCCCTGGCTGAAAAAGCCCGGGAAGAGATGATGGCGGCCACCGCCAGCTAGGCTTTATTTGTAAGTATTTACGCAACCAGCCCTGAAACTTTCGGTTTCAGGGCTTTTTTGTTTCCAATTTTGGGTATTGCTGTGCAGGTTCTACCAAACTCTAATCCTAACCAACCTAGCTCTGACATGTCATTCTATTCCAAATCCCTCATTCCTTTTGTTGCTTTAAGCACATTTTTCCTCGCTGCTTGTGGTGACCAGGGCAGTCATGCTTCAGCCGGTTCGACGCAGATTCCTGACGAGCCCGGCGCTGCGATTGAGACCATTGCCAGAGAACTGGCCGCTGGTAATGGTGGGATCCTTTGGCAGGCAATGCCGACCTCCTACCAAATAGATGTGAATGCAATCGCCCACTTGGCTGGCTCGAAGGTTGACCCGGAGGTCTACGATAAGAGTTTTGGCCTGCTGGGCCGTCTGATCGAGGTGGCCGATCAACAAAAAGAGTTTCTGCTCAACACCAAGTTGGGTGGTCCTCAGCCAGCCGATCAAATTGAGCGGTTTGAAGCGGCTTGGCCCTCAATTGTCGGCTTTGTCCAGACGATCACCAGTAGTGCTATCGCCAGTTCAGCAGGACTTCAGTCTTTTGATGGACAGGACTTTTTCGGAACAACGGTTTCCGAGTTAATACAGTATACCGAAGAGCTTTCCTCGCTCAGCGACGGGGCCTTGCCGCTCTCAGCCTATAAAGGTGTCACTGTCAAAAACCTGGAAAGTAACGAGCATACCGCTACACTCGAAATGACCGCTCCAAGTGGTGAGGTGGAAACAGAAGTGTTCACTCGAGTGGATGGTCGCTGGGTCCCTGCAGATATGGCGACGGGATGGGAGTCATCAATAGCCGCCGCCAAAGCACAGCTGGATTCGATGACGCCGGAGCAGGTGGCTCAAAGCAAGCCTCAGATCTTACAGGTCATTGGCATGTTGGACGGTGTCATCACGCAAATCGAAGCGGCACAGACCCAAGAACAATTCGATCAGGCATTGCAGGGTGCCATGATGCCATTGATGGGTCTGATGATGATGCAACAAGGCATGGGGGGCGGACAAAGCGCCCCGGTAATGCCTTAATGTCAGGGTGCCCGTACCGCTTGCCCTTGTGATCGGCTTGGCAAGTTAGTCTTTGGCCAGTTCCAGCGATCGTGCTTTAGCCGCAGCGAGTGCCTGATCGATCAGATTGCGGAATCCACCGTCGCTAAATACCTGGAGGGCTGCCGCCGTCGTGCCTCCGGGGGAGGTCACCGCGTCGCGTAAATCCTCCGGGCGCTCCCCGCTGTCGGCTAGTAGCATGGCAGCTCCAAGCAGTGTATCGATAGCTAGCGCCTCGGCCAGGCCCTCGTCGAGTCCGCAATGCACGCCGGCTTCGCGCAGTGCCGCAGCAAATTCAAATACGTAAGCGGGACCACTGCCGCTGAGGGCCGTCACCGCATCGAGATCAGTCTCGTCGACTTCGTGAAAATTACCCAGCGAGCTGAGCACGTTCTCGACCAGCAGACTGTCTTTTTCGGAAAGTTCGCGCAAGGGAGCAAAGGCAGTCACCCCGGCTCCGATCTGGCCGGGGGTATTTGGCATTGTGCGGACAATATTTCGAGCTCGGTTGAACTTTTCCCCGAGCCGCACCAGGGGCGTCCCGGCAAGAATGGATAAAATGAGCTTACCCCCGGCGGCGTCTGCCAGTTGGGAGCTTATGGCTGCGAATTGTTGCGGCTTACAGGCCAGCACGACGGCTTCTGCCTGATAGAGGGCCGGTATGATATCCGGTAGATATTGAATGCCCGTGGCTTCAGCCAAGCTCGGGCCCGTCGGGTCGTCGCCGCAAGTGCAGGCGATTTCGCCAGGGGTATAATGCTCTTTATCCAGCAAGCCACGGATGATCGCAGAGGCCATACGTCCTGCGCCGATAAATGCAATTTTAGTCGTCATTTTAATTAAAGTGGGTGGGTCAACGTTGCGGAGGCACCGCCTTCCGGCTTATCGGTCACCTTAAGTTCACCGCCTAGATTTCGGATCGTATGACGGGCGATGGTTAAGCCCATGCCCCGACCAACAGCCGTTTTTGTTGTGATAAATGGTTCAAACAAGTGCTCGCGGACTTCAGCAGCTATTCCGGATCCCTGGTCGATGATTTGTAGTTGAAGTAGGGAAGGGCCCTGGTCTTTCAGTATGGAAGCTTTCATGGTAATGATACGGTCGACCACCGGCGTTTCCTTTTTGTAGCTCTCCCATGCATTGCTCAAGAGCCTCCCAACTATATTTTCGAATGTCTCTGCGTTTGCGGTGATGCATGTGTTTGCAGGCAAGTTGAACTCGGTCCTTACCTTAGCTTCGATACAGCAGTCCTTGTTGAACCGGTCGATGCAATTCAGTAGCAGGTCCGATAAATCGAGAGAAACAAGCTCGTGACGTTCGTGATTTGCAATCGTGCTGAGCTGGCGGACGATATTGACCATACGATTGATCGCATTGTCCATCAGGCCGATACTGCGTTTGACCATATCCGGACTGTCATGGCCGTTTTTCATGAGGTCCAGATAGCCGACGACCACACCTAACAAATTGTTGAGGTTATGCGTGATACCTTGAGTAATTGCACCCACGGCCGCCGTTTTCCGTGTGTCGGCCAAGCGTTCCTGGAGTTGCAAGTTCTCACGGAAAACCTCTTGCAAGCGTAACTGTGTGCGGACTCGCGCGATCGTCTCGTCGAGGTCGATCGGTTTGGTTATGTAATCCACCGCCCCTGCGTCCAAGCCCTCGAGTTTTCCCTCCTTGGAGGCCTTGGCCGTGATGAAAATGATGGGTATTGCCTCTGTCTCAGGGTTTGATTTGAGTCGTTGGCAGGTTTCAATACCATCCATTTCAGGCATCATAATATCCAGCAATATCAAGTCCGGGATAACTTCTGTTACCATGCTCAGGCACTCGCGACCGTTATAGGCGACATAGACATCCATTCCCTGCCTTTCCAGTTTACGCTGGAGTAGTTTGATATTAATCGGCTGGTCGTCGACGACGAGTATTTTGGGCTGTTTGTGCTGGTTCAAGTTCAGGTGGAGTCAAAATTGAAAAAGGCTAGTTGAGCATTAATTGTTTTTTAGTCGATGGATGGCTGTAAATCGATTCAAAAATTGGTTAATTTCTCGTCAATCACTGCCGAGCGGCTGAGCAGGTCATGCCCCATCTGGCGGCGCTTATTGAAAAGCAGTGCGGTTAGTGTGGCGACCAAAGCAATCGGAAAAAAGAGATAAATCGTGAGTGTCTTCATCCCGCCACGCACGATGCCTGCAAAAACCGGAAGTTTCCCCAGGGTTATTGTGCTCACGCTGCGTATTCGACAAATTCGTTTGCCCAGTGAACTGCCTGCGAAAAAAGCCTCGCCCAAGGCAAAATACAGCCAAAAACACAGCAACTGGAGTTCATTGGCCCGTTTCAATGCCTCCTGCAGGTTTCTGCTCGGTTCAGGCATAGGCCTATTCGTGGTGGTTCGTTCATCGAGCCAGACGATAATCTCTGTCGTCCATTCGGTCAGTTCGGTGAAAGCTGCCGGGTGCGATTGCGGTAAGACAATCTTCCAGATCAGAATCGAACCCACCGCTGAAATCAGAACAAAATCGAGTAGAAAAGCTAGAGCACGCAGCCAGATTCTAGCTGTTGGCATCGGCCCCTCCTTGGAAAAAAACGAATCAAGGACTGCCCCGGAGGCGGGCATATTCATTCGTTCCCGGTGATCCTCTCCGCTTGGCGGCTCTTTATTTTGCTCGCTCATGCGATCGAGCGGGATGCCTGAAAAGCGCGCACAGTATTCTGCATCAGCATGGCCACTGTCATCGGACCGACCCCGCCAGGGACAGGAGTCATATGTGATGCCTTGGCCGCGACAGCCTCGAAATCGACATCCCCAACCAAACGATAGCCGCTTTTTTTACTGCTGTCGGTGATCCGGTTAATGCCCACGTCGATAACCGCGACCCCTGCCTTGACCATATCGCCTGTTACGAAATTTGGCCGACCGATCGCAGCAATTAAAATGTCAGCCTGCCGCGTGATGCTGGGTAGGTCTTTAGTGCGCGAGTGGCAGACTGTGACCGTCGCGTTGCCTGGTAGGGCTTTACGCATCATCAAAAGCGCCGCTGGCTTTCCCACAATTTGACTGCGTCCGAGCACAACAACGTGCCGCCCCTCCGTTTCGATACCGCTTCGCTCGATCAACTCGACGATGCCCGCCGGTGTGCAAGCGACAAAGCCACTGGCATCCTCCTGGCAGAGCTTGCCGATATTGAGCGTATTAAAACCATCGACATCTTTATTCGGAAGTACCCGGTTGAAAGTCTCGGTCTCGTCAATATGCCCTGGCAGCGGTGCCTGAATCAAAATACCATTGACGGCCTCGTCTGCATTGAGCGCATCGATTTGATCGAAGAGCGCAGCTTTACTTACATCCTCAGGTAGCCGGTAAAGGCGACTCTCGATGCCGATGCGTTCGGCAGTCTTTTGTTTCTTCCGAACGTAGGAGATCGAGGCAGGGTCTTCGCCAACGCGTATGAACGCAACGACAGGCCTCACTCCCTGGATGGCGCAGACATTGAGGGTTAATTCTTCAATGATCGATTCGGCGATCGCGTTTCCGTCTATCAGTTTCATCCACCAAGCAACGCGAAGCAGTGTTGAGTTGGCAACCCTGAAAATAAAGTCTAGCTAATCAAAATCCCTGCGATCGCCGCGCTCGACAAATTTGCGAGCGTTCCAGCCATCACGGCCTTAAGCCCGAGTCGTGCAATTTCCTGCCTGCGCGCGGGGATTAGGCTACCTAACCCACCCAGCAAAATAGCAATTGAGGAAAGATTGGCAAAACCGCAAAGAGCAAAGGTAATAATCGCTTGAGATCGGGTGCTCATTGTATCCTGGATGGCTCCGAACTGAATGAAGGCCACAAATTCATTGACCACTAATTTCTGGCCGATGAAAGAGCCACCCAGAGTCGCTTGCTCCCATGGAATCCCCAGCAGCCAGGCGATCGGACTAAAGATCCAGCCGAGGATTAGTTGCAGGCTAAGCACCCCATAGTTAAACAGGCCACCAATCCAACCCAGGGCGCCATTGAGTAGGGCGATGAGTCCGATGAAGGCCAGCAGCATGGCTCCAACATTGAGGGCCAACTTCAAGCCCTCCGATGCACCACCGGCAGCAGCGTCAAAGACGTTGGCAGGGCGATCTGCTGGATCTTCTTCCAGCACGCTGTTGTCTGCAGTTTCAGTCTCGGGTAAAAGGAGCTTAGCGAAGAGTAATCCGGCAGGTGCCGCCATAAAGCTGGCCGCGAGTAAAAAGCGCAGGTCGATGCCCATGGCAGCATAGCCAGCCAATACGCTGCCTGCGATCGAAGCTAAGCCGCCCACCATGACAGCGAAAAATTCAGATTGGGTCATGCGTCCCAGATAAGGCTTGATGGCAAGGGGGGCTTCCGTTTGTCCGACGAAAATATTGGCAGTTGCGCTGAGCGACTCCGCCCGACTGGTGCCCAGCAGTTTACGAATCAAGCCCCCGATCAACTGGACTATCATGGGCATAATCCGAATGTAATAAAGCACCGAGATCAGGGAGGAGAAGAAGATGATGACCGGTAGGACCTTAAATGCAAAAATAAAGCCCAAACTGGCGGATGGGTCGCTTAGGCCGCCAAAAAGAAACTCAATGCCATCGTTTCCAAAGGCGATAACCGCTGCAACCAGAGTGGACAGCCATTCCAGAGCGGCCTTCCCGGCAGGCACGTAGAGCACTAGTATGCCAAAGCTAAATTGAATCGCCATAGCTCCAAGCACCGTGCGCCAATTAACGTCTTTTCGGGAAGTGGAGCAAAGCCAAGCAAAGGCGATCAAAGCAGAATATCCCAAAAGACTGATTAACATAGAATTGGACTATTTAAACTGTTTTTCCAATTGCAAGTGTCTAATCCAATAATAATAAAGTGTCAGACACTTTTATATTGACGGTATTGTGGGCTGTTGACAGATTGTTTGCATGCGAGAATCGAGAATCAAATATCCGGGAGGGATCTATCATTGTATGACGCGGACGGTGAATGGTGAGCGTCTGTTTG
>REBV01000224.1 GCA_007692545.1 Puniceicoccaceae bacterium | reverse complement strand
GCAATGGATTGAAGGCGCTGCGCCATAATCCTGAGAAGGTTAACGAAAAACTTAAACAGGCTTAGGGTAGCTTCTTAAATAGTTCGAGCGAGACTGAATCTTCTACATCTGCCTCAAAAACCGGAGTGGGTCGTTCGTTAAGGTCGATCCATTCACCCTTGCTGTTGCGTATGGCAACGACCCGCGCGATGTGGAATTTTAGCAGCGGGGCATATCGCTTGAACTGCACACTTTCCAATCGGTAATCTTCGCCCAGCGAACCCAGTGAGGTGTTCACCACAAATGTCTCAGAATTTCGATCAAAGGTAATTATGTGGTCTGTAAAGATGAAATCGTAATGACCGTAGTGATAGCCAGCAATTATCCGGTCCGGATTTGCGTCGGCAAAGTCAGGTGGGACGGCGGGAATGCCATGAGCAATCAGTCCCAACGTTGCTTGAGAAATAAACAGCGTACTTTGTGTCCCATGCTCACGGGCAAATTGTGTCACAAACTCACGTCCGAAAGATGGAATCATGGAGTTGCTGGTGTGCTGCTGTACCTGAGAGGGAATACTAAAAGCCATACAGTAAAACCCACTTAGACCGAGCCAAAAAAACATGCATTTCCGGCCATTCAGTTTATTGTGATGGATGCACCAAATAATGATCGGGATCAGACCCACGAAGACAGGGAGTGCGAAACGCACCGCCTGATAATCGGTTAGTTGCCCCCAATAATTGACGAGAACCAACATCAGGATCGAGAACACGACCAAAATGACTGGTGTGAAGGAAATAACAAAGGTGGACAACACACCCTTCCTGAAGTGGGTCAAAATGTGTGCGAATAAATAAACGACGCTGATCAAGCCGAAGGTGGCGACGAGAACGGAAGTCGAACTGATAATCGGGTCGAAAAAGAAGTAATCGATGGCTTCACCGAAATTCCCCGGAAGATACTTGACTCCAAAGAACTCGAGCACTTCTTCGCCAATCTTCGGAGCTGTAAAAGAATCTTTCCTGGTGTAATACAAGTTGTAGCAGATCGGCAGCGCCAAAAAGATGGGCGAGAGCGCATCGATCAAACGCAACTCGATTTTTTGCTGCTTAAGCCAATTCCGCCCAATCAAAAACGCAGGGACGATTAAGTATAAGACAGACTCGTAGCGGCAGAAAGCCAGCAACAATCCGGCATAGATGAGCAGCGTTTGTTTCTCTGCAGTTGCGTTTTTCGCATAGCTGAGAGCAACCAAGGCCAAGCCTACGATTAAGGTAACGTTTAAAAGGTCATACCCCCCACTCGTAGCCACTTGAGACAGCAAGGGAACGGAAAATGCCAGCAGCAGCGCAAGCGCACCAAGCTGCCGCGAATGACTCACGCGATACGCCAGCGCATAGAGTAGCAGCAGGAAAACTGGCGTGAGTAGGCCATTTAGGATAAACATATTCGCACTGCGATAGCCGGAAAGATCATGGATCAATGAAGCTGAAACAGCGAACAGTGGTAGGCGAATGTCCGTATGATGCCCAATATACACCGCTTGATTATTAAAATAAAACATCCGGTGCGGGAGCGCCAGCGTCTTATACTTATGCGCCATTTGCGAAGTAGCGAGCAAGCCGAACTCATCGTTCTGGGTGCGGAACCGGTGCTCTCCGTTTGAGTGCATCATTGCGGAGATGACAACGACCATCAGAAGTGCCAGCCAGTGTTGCCGCACGATCTGCATCACCTGGGCGTTCGCCTGATCATTCGGTCGAAAGAAAGAGCGCACCGCGAACACGAGTGAAGCCACAAACACACCCAACAGTATCAGAGTCAACCAGTAGCCAAAATTGACAATGAAGCTGCGGACGAAGTTCTCGTCGCCCCATCCGCATACTCTCCAAGTAACGAGAAACAGCAGCAGTGCCACGATAAGGCCGAAATTCAGAGGGCGGGTTATTTTTAATTTCATTTAAATCTGCGCTGTCTACGTTTTAGCTATAAACCAGAATACAGGCCCTTGATTCAATTATTTAATGATCGCTGTCAAGCAGCTGTGCCTTGCCAGACGCACCCAAAAAAAAGAGGCTGCGCTTGCAGCCTCTTTGTTCACTAAATTTAATTAGCGAGTCTTACGGATCAGTTAATCACCTTTGCTACCACCTAACGTGTGCTTGCCTTCAGAGTCGAAGGTCAGTATGCTACTTCCATTTGGGAGACCAGGATTTTGCATGGTAAACGCATCAGTGAGATAGGTTGAGGTAATATTCCAATCACCAGCGACAATTGCATTACCACTACCCAGACCAGTCACATATTTGTCTGTTTCTGTTCCAATCAGTCTGTCACTGTCTGCTGATGCAGTTCCCTTTTCCATCATATACTGTTGGGCAGCAGACGCAAGCTGTCTGGCATCGTTGATGAGTGCCTTTTCAATCGAGCTCTGACGAACTTTTTGGAAGGCGGGGATAGCCATGGCGGCAAGGAGGCCGATGATAACGACCACGATCATGATTTCAACCAGCGTGAAACCTTTTTTGGGGCTTTTCTTTTGCATGATAATATACCTTTTTTTATTATTTATAATGAATCGGAGGGATTCCCCGATGATGCTAATAAAGGATACTTCCGCGCAAAAGCCAAGATTAAAATAGGGCAAGCACTATTTAACGTTTTTTTAAAGAAACAAGGGAAGGTATTGCTTATCAAGGTTTTGTGAACTAATCCTGCTCAATCGGGTCTGGATGATGTGTGGCAAAGACCATTTTTCCGCCGGAAGATGGCACCACCGAATCAATTTCGACCCGTATTTCCTGCCCGATGAGCTTGCGCGCGTTATTAACCACCAGCATCGAACCATCCGGCAAGTAGCCGATGGCTTGGCCGGCATCTTTGCCGGGGCGCACGAGTTCGATAGTCACCCGGGTCCCGACAGAGACCTCCTGGTTGAGTGATTTAACCAATTGGGTGATGTTGAGCCACTCGATCCCGTGGAACTCGGCCAATTTGGCCAGATTGTAATCAGTCGTCAGCAGCCGGGCCTTCATCGACTCGGCTAAATAGACCAGCTTTGAGTCCACTGCGTCATGGTGCGGCACATCGCTCTCGTGGATGCGCAAGTCCAGGTGCTTCAATTTGCGCAGGCGGTTTAATACATCGAGCCCCTTACGGCCTTTCTCCTTGCGGGAGGGATCGGAAGAATCTGCGATCGCCTGTAGCTCGTTTAGAACGAAACGCGGGATCACCATCGAAAATCCGAACCAGTTGGACTCGCAGATAGCGGCTATACGCCCGTCGATGAACGCGCTGGTATCGACGACCACCAGCGGTGATTCCACATTGATCGGGTTGAAGCGGATGTAGGGGATGATGAGATTGAACTCATCCTTGCCACGCAGTGCGATAACCGTAGCTAGATACATCGAAACGATATACAGTGTCAGCCGGACCAGGAAGAGGGTCTCTGCTGTTTCCGGATCTGCTTCCAGTGGCTGAAAGAGCGGTGAATTTGAGAGCAGGTAGGCGATCAAACCACCGATGGCTAGGCCGAAGGTGATCGCCGACAAACCGCGCAGGGAGAATCCCTCTAAAAGTATATCGGTTAAAATGACCAGCGCGGCCAGGCTCATCCCGATAGAAAGCACCCGGAGCACGCTCCAATCCTCGACAGCATAGCTTAAAACAAAACAGCCGAGTAGACTCAGAATGAGAAAAAATACGCGGAAAATTAGAATGGTTTTATTCATGGTGAACCCGAACTTGGATTAGAAACTAATCGCTCCGAACCACCAAGCGAGCAAAAGCGGCAGAATAATGAAAACGGCCATGCATATTTGAATAATGAGGATCGCGCGCCGAGCCTTCGCGGCCGTTTTCTGCGCATCCCCTGGGGATTTTATTTTATCCATCCGCAGAATGCTCAGTCAACTCTCACAACGATACGAAATCCTGTTAAGCGGTTGCGCTCGCTGCGGGGCGCTTCCCGGACAGGGACGGTGAAGATCACCTCAAGCTGATCTTGTGCATGGCCCCCAATCTGCCTGGCCGACTCGGTCTCAAAGCGATCAATCGATTCCAGCCACTCGCTCACATTGCCCAGCAGGTCATGGAAACCACTGGCAAAAGGCTCTTTCGCACCGACTGCCTGTGTCTGTTGCCCGGAGTTTGAGGCACTCCACACATGCTCCTCCAGCACGACGTAGCGTAATCGACCCAGCGCTGCCCGGAATTCATTTTCGGTCGGCAGGCGCACAGGCTTGCCCAGGATCCAGGATAATCGCTCACAAAAGTTTTTTGCATCGACCCAACTTACCGAATCGACCGGACGCAGGTCACCCACATTACGGCTGGGGTTTGTCCCCATGATCAAGGAATAAAGCGCTTGCGATACTTCGGTGCGCAGCATCTGCCACTCAGGGTTCTCTGGAATGGGCAGCAGCGCATCGTAAATCCGGTCTTGAATAAATCCGAGGTCATTCTGAACCAAATTTAAGTAACGGATTTTTGCCTGCAAGTCGTCATCGTTCATGGAGCTGCGGGGGAAGGCCTCCCGCATTTGCCGAATGTCCCTCCGCAAGCTCGCAATGACCTCAGCCGCCTCGGATGTGCGCCGCTCGGCCAGCAGTCTTTGCATCCGGTCGTGGTTGCGCTCGATCTGGATGCCAAGCTCAAAGCTTTCGGCTGTTTGTGCCTGACGTTGATAATCAGCGACCCGTTCCGATGAAGCATAGGGACTGTCCCGATAGGCTTGGTTTAACTGTCGCTGCAAGCGGGCGGCCTCTTGATACAGATAGGCCGCTTCCAAATGCTGGTTGGACGCCTTATGCTCATCTGCCATGTCCGCGACTCGCCTTATCTCCACGTAGCTTTGACCTGAGCGTATGCCAACCAATTGTATGCGAAGACGTTCCAGCCGGGCTACGCTGGCCTGATTTGTTCCGCGATATTCACGGTTTAATCTGTCCTGAAGCTCGATGGCCTGTAACAAGCTGGCCTCGGCCTGCTCCCAGGACTTTGCCTCTATGAATTGCTCCGCCTCCGCTTCAAACTCCAGGCTGCGTACCAGCAGCGGCTGGGCAGTCAAGTGTCGGGCTTGCCGCTCAAGTCGTGACGCCCGGCCCACATTGGAGGCCGCACTCAACGGAAAATTTTCGTTAATCTGCTGCTGCTTCGCCTGAGCTGTGCGATATTTCGCACGTGCTGCTTCGAAGTCTTCACTGGCCGCGAGAACCTCAGCCGCACGCTCTAATCTCAAACTTTCTTCGATTAAGGAACTGGCCGCTAAGTTTTGATAGCGCTGCTCCAAATCGATGCGACGCTGAGCGCCTTCAGAATCCATGCCCGAGATCGCGGCCATGTAGGCGTTCTGTTTTTCAAGTGCCTGTTTCAGTAGTGCCATGTCCTCGGGCCCGGCTTCCCGCATCGCAAGTACCTCCTCAAACTGAGCCTCTAGTTGGATGCTTTCCCGCTGCAGAGCCTTGGCTGATTCCGGGATCTCAAAGTTTGTTAGGAGCTGACGGTAATCAACTTGCTTCGGCCCCAACTGGCTGAGGAACCAAAACCCGGCTAAAACAGCGATCGACAGACAGGCGAGGAGCAACCCAATCAAAAACTTTTTTGGGCCACCACTTTCGTGAGGATATCGCTTGCGGAAAGACTTCTTAAAAATCGCCATAAGTAAATTGGGGCTGGCACTGGAAAAGTAGCCTGCCTTAAATGATCAACACTAAACCACGCCGCAAGACTAAAGGCAAACGGGCAGAAATTTGAGCGCCTGTCTGCATACATAAGATTTCTTCTGCTCAAAATATGTTCCAACAAATATCCATACTTGGCCCAGGACTCCTCGGCGCATCACTGGCACTCGCGCTCAAAGAGCGCAGGCTCTGCCAGCGGGTCCATATTTGGTCGCGTCGCAAGGAGACCCGCCAGCGTGCCATGCAGGCAGACTGGTGCGATGCGATTTTCGACCACGCCGCCGATGCCTGTGTGCACAGCGATCTAGTAATCATTTGCACACCGGTTGAGACCATTGTGCCCCTGCTAAAAGAAATCGAGCCCGCACTCACCCCGAATACCCTGATCACCGATGTCGGCAGCACCAAGGCCACCATCTGTCGCGCAGCGCAGCATTTCGATGTCCATTTTATCGGTTCCCATCCGATGGCTGGCTCTGAACGTACTGGCATGGCTCATGCCAGGGCCAATTTGTTCGAATCCGCCGCCTGTATTCTTACCCCGCTCGAAGACGTGAGCACTGCACAACTGACACGCCTGCGGCAACTCTGGGAAGCCATTGGCATGCGCGTGGCCGTGAGCACACCGGAAAAACATGACGAAATTGTTGCCCATATCAGTCACTTACCCCACCTACTCGCCTCCAGCCTCTGCGCCTACCTGGCCAAGAAAGAGCCTGCCTGGAAAGACCTCGCCGGGGGTGGCCTGCGTGATACGACCCGAGTCGCCGCTGGCGATCCCACACTTTGGCAGCAAATCCTTGAGCAAAACCGCGAAGAAGTTCTGAGCGCTATCCAAGGATTTCAAAATGAGCTGGACTCCCTGAAAACAGCACTCCACCAAAATAAAACCTCCGATCTGCTCTCCAAGCTGGAACAAGGAAAGCAATTCCGCGACTCTCTCTAAACTATCCCGCATCCGTCTTCGCTCTCCGAGCTTCGCCGGACTTCGTCCCGTATCCCACATCTCGCATCCCACATCCCGCATCCCGTATCTCGCATCCCGCCTCTCGCCTCTCATCAATGTCCGACCCGCTTTCCATCAACCCAATCACCCACGCCCTTGATAGCACACTGGCACTGCCAGGTTCTAAAAGTATAACCAACCGGGCACTCATTTTGGCCGCCTTGGCCGAGGGAGAGACTCGCTTGGAAGGTGCCCTCTTTAGCCGTGATACCCGTATCATGCTGGCCGCGCTGGATATTCTGGGCTTTGAGACGATGGTTGATGAACCTGCCGAAACTATTATCGTCAAGGGCCTCGGCGGGCAGATCCCCTGCCAGCAGGCAGCGATTGATGTGGGTAACGCCGGCACGGCGGCCCGTTTTTTAACCGCCTTTCTCGCGCTCAGTCGTGGTGGCGAGTATCGTCTCGACGGCGATGCCGCCATGCGGGAGCGCCCCATGGCCGGCCTGCTCGATGCCCTCATCGCCCTCGGAGCCGCCGACTTTGAATTCCACGGCCAGCCCGGACACTTCCCCTTCACGCTCAAAGCGCGGGGCTACCGGGCGGGTGAGGCCGTCGTCGATGCCCGCGCCAGCAGCCAAATCCTCTCCGCCCTGCTCCTCTCCGCACCTGTCGGCGCTGCGGTGCAACTCGTCTGCCCGGAAGTTCGCCCCCATTACGTGGCCATCACGCTGAAAATGCGGGAAGCTTTCGGCAGCGCCAGAGTCGAGACCAATGACTCCGGCCGCTTCGACCTCCCGCAGATCCGCTACATGCCTCCGCCATCCGGGCACTATGCCATTGAGCCCGATATTTCCGCTGCTAGCTACTTTCTCGCACTCACCCTGATCCACGGCGGCAAACTGCACATCCCCCACCTCAGCGCAGACCCACTCCAAGGCGATGCCCATTTCGTCGAAGTGCTCGCCCATCACGGTCTCCGGGTCGATGCCGAGCGGCAGGAATGGATCGCCTCCTGCAGCGAGACCAACGATCCGCAGCGAGGCCATCGTGAGATCGACTTCAGCGCCATTTCCGACACCTTTCTCACCTACGCGGCCATCGCTCCCCTCCTCGGAGAATCCGTCCGCATCACCGGCATCGGCCACACCCGCCATCAAGAGACCGACCGCATCGCCGGTATGGCCGCCGAATTATCCAAACTCGGCCAACTGGTTAAAGAAGAACCTGACGCCCTCATTATCCAGCCCAAGCCCAATGAACTCCGTGCCCGTGCTCTGAAAGCCCGCAGCGATGGCCAACTCCTCGCCATCGATACCTATGAAGATCACCGCTTCGCAATGAGCTTCGCCGTGCTCGCCAGTTACGACTTGCTCGGCGATGGCAAACCCTGGCTTGCCATCAAAGATCCTGAGTGTTGCGCAAAAACCTTCCCCGGCTTTTTTCAAGCACTGGATCAACTACGCCATGTCTAATACTGAAACTTTCAAAATCATCGCCATGGATGGCGGGGCCGCTGTTGGCAAATCCTCCACCTCGAAGGGACTGGCCGAGCGGCTCAACCTCATGCACGTCGATACCGGTGCACACTACCGCACGCTCACCCACGCCCTCCTCCAAACCGGGGCCGACCCCGCAAAGCCCGAAACAATCCCCAGTGCCCTGACCCGACTCGAACTCGGCACCACCCTGCAGGGCCGCAGCGCCAAACTCAGTGTCAACGGCACCGTGCCCGCCGACGCCGATATTCGATCCCCTGAGGTCAACGCCGCAGTATCCACATTTGCCGCCCTGCCAAGCCTACGCAGCTTTCTCTTCGAATACCAACGCGGCCAGTCCGCCATCGCCCGCGACCGGGCCTACGCCGGCCTGATTATGGAAGGTCGTGATATCGGTTCTGTTATCTTCCCCGATGCCGACCACCGCTTTTTTCTCTATGCTGACGAAGCCACCCGCACAGCCCGCCGTGCGAAAGAGGGCCAGACCGACTCCATCGCTGCCCGCGATCAAATGGACAGCAATCGAAAAACCGCCCCTCTCGTCTGCCCCGAAGGCGCCATCCAAATCGACACCACACCCCTCACCCTCGAAGAAGTCATCGAAACCATCACCCGCCTGATCCAACCCGCCTGAATACACCTCTCCTCACTCACTCTCACTCGGCGCAGCCACCCTTACTTTCACTCCCGTAATGTCCTCCATCCCCAATCCAAAATTGTACGACGCCACTCAACGGATCGCGGATTGGTATTTTAATAGTTTCTACGACTATACACAAAGTGGGAAGCACCACATCCCGGCGACTGGCCCAGTGATCTTTGCCGCCAATCATGTCAGCTTCTATGATCCGCCCGCCATCGGTGCCTGTGTTCCCCGTCGAATCAATTATTTTGCCCGGGACACCCTTTTTAGAGGGCTCTTCGGAAAAGCCCTGCTGGAAATAGGCACCATCCCCGTAGCCCGCGAAAACTCCGAGGTCAAATCCCTCAAAGCCATCTTCAAAACACTCAAAGCCGGCGGTGCGGTGGCTATCTACCCCGAAGGCACCCGCTCGCCCGATGGCCAACTCACCGAGCCCAAAGCGGGTGCCGGCATGATAGCCTGCAAGTCACAGGCCACCGTCATCCCCACCCGCCTCTTTGGAACCTACGAAATTTTCGGACGCAGCCATAAAATCCCCACGATAGGTGGCCCCATCCACATTGCTTACGGAGCCCCCATGACCGCCAGTGAGATCGACCCTGGCAAAGACCATCCCGAGCGCTACCTTGAGGCCTCCAGAAGAATTATGGCCAGTATTGCTAAACTCCAACTGCCCCATCATCGAATCATTTAAATCCTTCTTTCACTTTCACAGTACACTCCTTCACTCATGTCAAAATCCACTGATCGCTACGCCCAACGCGGGGTCTCCTCCTCCAAATCCGAAGTCCACGCCGTCGTTGACCACCTAGACCGCGGAGTCTTTCCCGGTGCCTTCTGCAAGATCGGTGCCGACATCCTGACAGGTGACCCCGCCAAGTGTAATATCATCCACTCCGACGGCTCCGGCACCAAGAGCACCCTCGCCTACCTCCACTACCGCGAGACCGGCGACCCCTCCGCTTTTCGTAAGACCGCCCAGGACAGTCTCGTCATGAATATCGACGACCTGCTCTGTGTCGGTGCAGTTGATGGGATCCTCATCTCCAGCACGGTAAACCGCAACGCCCGTGCCATCCCAGGCGAAGCCCTCGGCCAGCTCATCGCCGGCACCGAAGACTTTCTCGCGACCCTTCGCACCTACGGTGTCGGCGTCCACAGCGGCGGCGGCGAGACAGCCGACGTCGGCGATCTCACCGGTACCGTCACCGTCGACTCTTGTGCGGTTGTCGTCATGGACCGGGCAGACGTGATCGACAACGCCAACATCAAACCCGGCCTGGCTATTGTCGGCCTCGCTTCCTCCGGCCAGGCCACCTATGAAAGCTTTGAAAATTCCGGCATTGGCAGCAATGGCCTGACCAGTGCCCGGCACGACCTACTCAACTCCGATTACCTGAAAAAGTACCCCGAAACAGTCGACCTGACGACTGATCAGCAATATCTCTACTGCGGTCCTTATAAGATGAGTGACCCGCTACCCGAGTCCGGGATGACCGTCGGCGACGCCTTACTCAGCCCGACCCGCACTTATGCACCCGTCATCAAGAAATTGCTGGCGGAGAACCGCGCCAGTATTCACGGCATGGTCCACTGCTCAGGAGGCGGTCAGACCAAATGCATCCGCTTTGGCACCGGGGTGCATCATATAAAAGACAACTTTTTACCCATCTCCCCCATATTCAAAGCCATCCAAAAAGCCAGCGGCACCAGCGACGAAGAAATGTTCCGTGTCTACAACATGGGCCACCGCATGGAGATCTACTGCGATCCCGAAGCAGCTGAGGCCATTATTGCTCAAAGTAAATCCTTCGGTATCCCCGCACAAGTCATCGGCCGCACCGAACCCAGCCAACAAGAAGATGGCCGGAACCACGTAACGATCCAACACGCCGGTAAGAAGCTAACTTACCAACTAGAGGCTTAACCAGTGGTAAAAGAACAGAACTATTCATCTGTATTGTACAAATGCACAACATTTGCAGGGACAGGCACATTATAGTTGACTGGATGGAGTTTGGGTGATTGTTTTTAGGGATGAGGCGATCACGTTTAAAAATCACTGAGCCGGGGGTGGATGCGGTTTATCACTGTATGACACGCACGGTGAATGGTGAGCATCTGTTTGGTAAGGGGGATAAGGAGCGGCTGCGGCGGATGCTGTGGCAGGTGGCTGATTTTTGTGGGGTCGAGATTCTGACCTACTGCGTGATGAATAATCACTTCCATGTGCTGGTCCTGGTGCCCTACCAGGAAACGGTCCCGGATGCAGAACTCCTGCGTCGCTACCGGGTGCTCTACCCGAAGCCGACGCGCTACCAGA
>REBV01000106.1 GCA_007692545.1 Puniceicoccaceae bacterium | reverse complement strand
AAAGGCCCGTTCCTTCCACGATGAAACCCTGCCACAGGACTCCGCCAAAACCGCCCACTTCTGCTCGATGTGCGGACCCAACTTCTGCTCCATGAAGATCACCGACGACGTCCGGCGCTACGCCCGCGACAAGGGCATCGAAGCCGAAGCAGCGCTCGAAGAAGGGATGAAGGAAAAGGCCGATGAGTTCCGCAAAAAAGGCGGCGAGGTCTACCTCGAAAAGGCTTAACGCCCATGCCACGCATCACGGTAAACGACGAAGCTAAGGAGATCTCCGAAGGCACCACCCTGGCCGGTTTGCTCGAAGAGCTGCAACTGGGCGGACGCAAGGGTTTGGCCGTGGCGGTGAACGCCACGGTCATCCCAGCGGCTCAGCGTGAAGCGAAAGCCCTCGCCGAGGGCGACGCCGTCCTGATCATCCAAGCGACCCAAGGCGGCTGACCATGGACCTCCTCGCGGTATCCCCTCCCCGTTACCTCCAGCACGAAGCCCGCTGGATTGAGCGGCTGCTTGGTGCAGGACTGCACCGCTACCACTTGCGCAAACCCGGCTGGCCGCTGGCCGCCGTGCGCGATCTGGTGGCGGAGCTGCCGGAGGCGGTGCGTCGTGGGGTCGTCCTGCATCAATGCTACCGTCTGGTCGAACCTTACGGACTGGCGGGCTGGCATCTGCGGGATCGTTCCGGTACGGGACGCGCCTACCAGCTGCTGCGCAAAGCGGGCACACCGGCTGAGCGACTCAGCCGATCCGTGCACAGTATCCAAAATCTGCTACAAAGCTTGGAGGGTTACGCTTATGGTATCCTCAGTCCGATCTTTCCGTCATTTTCCAAACCCGGCCACGGTCCTTCCTGGAGCGAGAGCGCACTACGCGCTGCCTTAAAATCTGAGCATGCATCCGGTCCCACCGCCAAGGTGTACGCCCTCGGCGGTATTTCCACTGAGCGGCTAGCGCATTGTCGGGACTTGGGATTCGCCGGGGTCGTTTTGCACGGTGCTTTATGGGAAGCGGCCGATCCGGTCGCTTATTTAAAAACCTTCCAGAAGGGCCAGCGATGACCTATCCAAGCATTCAATGCCTGACCATCGATCATAGCCAGCTCAGCCACGGCGAACAAATCGCAGCGCTCTGCGCTGCCGGCGCCGAGTGGATTCAGTTGCGGATGAAGGGCGCGAGCGACGCAGAGGTCACCGCCGTTGCAGAAGCGGCCCTGCCCGTTTGTCGCGCACACCAGTGTCGGCTGATCATCAACGATAAGATCGACGTCGCGTTGGCGGTCGGCGCAGATGGCGTGCACCTCGGCAAGGACGACCTGCCTTGGGTAGCGGCGCGGGAACGCGCAGGCACGCGCTTGCTCATCGGTGGCACGGTGAATTCAGCGGCGGATGCACAGGCGGCGGTGGATTGCGGCTGTCTCGACTACGTCGGCGTTGGCCCCTTCCGCTTCACTCAGACCAAACAAAAACTCGCTCCCGTGCTCAGTCCGGCGCAGTGGCGGGAGATCCTCGATCTGCTTGCTCCCCTGCCCGCTTTCGCGATTGGGGGTATCACCGCAGCCGACGTGCCCGACCGGCTCCCGCGCGGGCTTGCTGGTATCGCAGTTTCCGGCACTCTCTATCAAGACGGCGACATCACCGCCAATTACCAGGCTTTGCTCAAGGCCTACGCTGTGCCAACGACGCAGGCCCCCTAAGCTCAAAAAAGGAAATCTTTATGATGAACGATCCATTGCTCATTGCAGGCAAAAGCTTCACCTCCCGCATCTTTCTCGGCACCGGCAAATACGCCTCGGGCGCAGGCATGCGGGCCAGCCTCGAAGCCTCCGGTAGTCAACTTGTGACCATGGCCATGCGCCGCGTACGGGCAGGTGGTCAGGACGACGGCATCATGGAATTTATCGACCGCGACCGCTACGACATCCTGCCCAACACCTCCGGGGTACGCGATGCCAAGGAGGCGATCTTCGCCGCCGAACTGGCCCGCGAGGCGCTGGGCACAAACTGGTTGAAGCTAGAAATCCACCCGGACCCGAAGTACCTGATGCCCGACCCCATCGAAACGCTCAAGGCTGCCGAAGCGCTGGTCAAGGCGGGCTTTATCGTGCTGCCCTACGTGCACGCCGATCCCGTGCTGTGCAAACGCCTGGAGGACGTCGGGGTCGCCGCCGTCATGCCGCTGGCCGCACCGATCGGCAGCAATCAGGGCCTCGCCGCGCGGCGCTTTATTGAGATCATCATCGCCCAGAGCGGCGTGCCGGTGGTCATCGACGCCGGCCTCGGCGCACCCTCCCACGCTGCTGAAGCGATGGAATTGGGCGCTGACGCCGTGCTCGTCAACACCGCCATCGCCACAGCCAAGGATCCAGTCGCGATGGGCGCAGCCTTTAAACTCGCAGTCGAGGCCGGTCGCATGGCCTACACCGCCGGAACCGCTACCAGTTCTCACCAAGCGACTGCCTCCTCCCCGCTAACCGCCTTTCTCGGAGCCTAAGCCATGTCCTTCCTAAAAACCTACGAACAACTGTCCTGGGAAGGCACCCAGGAGTCCATCGCCACGAAGCAGGCGTCGGATGTGGAACGCGCCCTCGCCCGCCCGGCGGGTGCGCTCACCTTGGACGATTTCCAAGCCCTCATCTCACCTGCGGCGGTGCCCTATCTTGAAAATATGGCGCAGCTCAGTCACCAGCGCACGGTCGAGCGTTTTGGCTACACCCAACAGTTTTTCTCTCCGGTTTATTTGTCCAATGTTTGCAGCAATGTCTGCACCTACTGCGGCTTCAGTGCGCTCAATCGCATCCCGCGCAAAATCCTCAACGACGAGGAAATCGCCCAGGAGCTCGACGCCGTCAAAGCGCTCGGCATGGACCACGTGCTCTTTGTGACGGGCGAAGCCAACCGCATGGTTGGCGTGCCCTACCTGAAAAAAGCCTTCGCCATCGCCCGGGAGCGCTTCTCCAGCATTTCGATGGAAGTGCAGCCGCTCGATCAGGCCGACTACGAGACCTTAATCGAAGCCGGGTTGAGCGCCGTGCTGGTGTATCAGGAAACCTACCACCGCGCCTCCTACGCCGAGGTGCACCTCCGGGGCATGAAGCAAAACTTCGACTACCGCCTGGAGACCCCGGACCGCCTCGGACGGGCCGGCATCAAAAAGATCGGCCTCGGTGCGCTTTACGGCCTCGATGATTGGCGGGCAGATTCCTTCTTTGTCGCCGCCCATCTCCGCTACATGGAAAAAACGTATTGGCGCTCCCGATACAGCCTCTCCTTCCCGCGCATCCGTCCACACGAAGGCGATTTTGCACCGAAAACCGTGCTAACGGACCGCGACTTGATTCAGATTATCTGCGCCTACCGTCTGCTCAGTCCAGAGGTTGAGCTCTCCCTCTCAACCCGCGAGAGCGAGGTCTTCCGCAATCACGCCTACCGACTTGGCATCACGACGATGAGCGCGGGATCCAAAACAAACCCCGGTGGCTACGCCGCCGAAAAGACCTCGCTCAAACAGTTTGAAATCTCCGACGAGCGCTCCCCCGCCGAACTCGCCGCGATGCTCCGCCAGGGAGGCTACGAAGCGGTGTGGAAGGATTGGGATGCGACCTACGACGGGCGTGCGGTTCCGGCGGAGGCGACGGCATGAGCAGCCTTTCGTCCCGCGAAATTGAGCGCTACCAGCGCCACCTGACACTGCCGGAGTTTGGGGTGGAAGCGCAGGAAGCGCTCAAAGGGGCTGCGGTTTTGATGATCGGTGCGGGCGGGCTCGGCTGCCCCGCGCTGCAGTACCTCGCCGCCGCGGGCGTGGGCACGCTGGGCATTGTCGACGACGATGTCGTGGCCCGCTCGAACCTGCAACGCCAGGTCCTCTACACCGACGCCGATGTGGGCCGCCCCAAAGCGGAAGCTGCTGCCGCCCGCCTAAGCGCGATGAACCCGGACGTGCGGGTCCGCATCCACCACACCCGCCTAAGCGCGGAGAATGCCGAAGCGCTTTTCCGGGATTACGACTTAATCATTGATGGCTCGGATAACTTTGTCACCCGCTACCTCGTGAACGACGCCTGCGTTCTGGGTAACAAGCCCTTGATCTACGGGGCGATCCAGGGCTTTCACGGCCAGGCCAGCGTCTTTAACTACCGCGGCGGGCCGACCTACCGCTGCCTCTTCCCCACGCCCCCCAACCCCGAAGATGCACCCAACTGCGCCGAACTCGGTGTGCTCGGCGTGCTGCCCGGTTTGATCGGGCTGGTGCAGGCGACGGAAGCGATCAAGGTAATCACCGGCATCGGTCGTCCCCTCTCCGGGGTGCTCCTGCTTTGGGACGCCCTGACCATGCAGCAGCAGCGCCTCGAGCTGAAGCGCGACCCGGAAAGCGCGAAAGTCACCGAGCTCAAGGCGATTGAGTACCAGTGCGGAATACCCTCGGCTGAGCGAAATCCCGACGAAATTTCCGCGCAGGAGCTGCAAAGTCGCTTGAACGCAGGCGGTGCTGCGCCTCAACTCCTCGACGTGCGCGAAGCGTGGGAGCGTGAGATTTGTCACCTGCCCTCCTCGCTACATATTCCGCTAGGCGAATTACAGTCACCCGATTTCCAGCTCGACCAGAGCGAGCTCGATCCAAGCCGCCCGACGGTGGTGTATTGCAAGGCCGGTGCCCGGAGTATGCGGGCGCTACATACCCTGCGCTCAGAGCACGGGTTTTCTGAGATTCTCAGCTTGGAGGGTGGCATTCTCCAATGGGCCGAAGAGCTAAATCCGCAGATGGCAAGATACTGAATCTGGCCAAACGCCACAAGCAGCCATGAAACCACCCCCCTTCGTCCTCAGCATTGCCGGATCCGACAGCTCGGCCTGCGCCGGGATCCAGATGGACAACCGCGCGATTGAAGCCTGCGGCGCACACCCGCTTAATGTGCTGACCGCAATCACGGTGCAAACACCAGACGGAGTGATCGCCAGCGAGGTGGTGAGCACCGTGTCCTTCGTGCAGCAGCTCGAAGGTGTCTTAAAAAGTTTCCCCGTCGCCGCAATGAAAAGCGGGATGCTTGGCTCCGCCGCGATTGTTGCAGCGCTCGCCGAGGTTTTGGAAAAGTATCCGCAGATCCCTTACGTTTTGGACCCCGTTTGCCAAAGCACGAGCGGGACTGCACTGCTCGATACCGAGGGCATTTCGCAGATTCGTCAGCGCCTGCTGCTCAGGGCGCAGCTCGTGACCCCGAACCTTGATGAGCTTAGGCTTTTGGTTCAGGCAGATGATTACAATGCGAATACCCCACGGGAGGTGATCGCCGGAGCAATTGCCCAGCAGTACGGCTGCGCCGTTCTGCTGAAAGGTGGGCACGGCGAAAGCATTGAGAGTACTGACGAGCTTTATTTCCCAAATGGAAAGCGCGAGGCCTTCTCCGCACCGCGTATCCAAAGCCGAAATACACGCGGCACCGGCTGCGCCCTCAGCGCTCTCATCGCCGCCCGCTTGGCTCACGGTGATGCAATGGAAATCGCGGTGGCTACGGCCAAACAGCGGCTATCGGAGGGTTTGGTGCAGCAAGCCAAGGTTTCGTGGTTGGGAGCGGGCCCGGCGTTTGGAGGGTGAAGTGGGCGGGGTTTGACTTTACCTTTGAGTGTACTTCCCATCACCTCGATTGGGCTTTTCGGTAGAAAGGTGCTACCCTTTTCAATTTTGCAAACATCTTGGACCCTACTACGGAACCCTATGCTTTACTTAAATTTGACAATAATATAAACACTAACGAAAAAAACCAGCAAAAAGGACCTCCAAATAAGCACACCTTATAAATCAACCTGACATTAGATAAATTCATTGACCATTCTACACACGGAACCTTCAAGAATTGTTATGCAATTCGTTAGCAGACCGACGAAACTAGGAATTGTCTTCCTAACTATCTTCCTATCCATGCGTGCATCATTGGTGGGAATTACTCTAGAGGTTACGAATACGGATAACATCAACAGCCCGGGTTCAATTCGGCTGGCGATAGCAGATGCCAATGCCAATCCGGCGATCACTGTCATCGACCTTAGTCCTATCCAAGAAGATGCTTATCCGGACCAAGCAATAATAAATCTGACCACCAGTCTTTCAATCGACCGAAGGGATGATCTGACGATCAGGGCCAATTCAAACCTTCCCCGACCGATCTTGCGCAATTCGATCGGAGCGGATCGCATAATGAGGATTAGTTCGTTCAGCGGAGGAAGGCTTACCCTTGACCATCTGGAATTCCGGGACGGTTTCAGCGACTTAAGGGGAGGTGCGATCAGTTATGCAAGATTGAATACGCCGGAAGAACGGCACTTCAGCCTGGTAATCCTCAACTGCCACTTTGAGAACAACATCGTAAACAATCCAACCACCAACGCTGCGACAGGAGGAGCCATACACTTTGCAAGCTCCGACGTTTGGAACGGAGATGGTTTCCTGATCATTTTCAATTCGAGCTTTGTCAATAATCAGGCAATCGGCAGACCCTCTACAGGAGTGGCCCGCGGTTCGGCTATTTATGCATTTGATACCTATTTCCGTCTAAGAGACAGCAAGTTTCACTCCAATTCAACAAATGCGAGGGAGCGCTCCCATGGAGGCACCATAGCCTTATGGGGCAACATGGGAGGGGTTGGTGTCACCGGTAATCCCATTGATACAGCTGAAATCAGCCGTTGTGAGTTCATTGGCAATGAAACCGAAGGCGCTAGCGGAACCAGTGGTATTGTCTTTTTCCAGCTGGCCAGCCAAAGCGAAAATGCAAAGCTGCTCATCAACCGATGCTCATTTGCCGGGAATGGTCTGGGCACGACATCCGGGCCCGTCATATATGCTGGAAAAGAGCTCGAATCCGGAACTTCCACCTCCACTTCGGGCACACTGACGATAACGAATTCTCTCTTTACCGACAACGAAGGATTAGTCGCATCGGCCTTGATGGCTGGGGATGAAGTGGACATCACCTTAACCCATTGCACGATAGCGGCCAATCGGCATAACCCAAACTGGGGGGCCGCCGTATTCATGGCCACAGCCAGTTCCAGTATCTCCCTTGATCGATCTGTCGTGGCTTTGAACGATCACCTTGGTGGTGCTCAAATCGCCGCGCTTTCCCCGGACATTTTCGCCACCAGCTCCGCTGAAGTTGAATCGTTTGGATACAATTTCCTGGGCTCTGGAACAGGGTTGAACGCAGGAATTTTTCAAACCAGTGACCAGCACGGTAGCAATTCCGAACGGCTCGATCCTCTGCTGGCAGCCTTCGATGATTACGGCAACGGAATGATGATTATGCCACCGCTGGCTGGTGGACCACTGACTGAGAGAATCCCCGGCCCTTACGGGTTGGTAGACCCCTTCCGGCTTGACCTTACGGGCGTCCAGCGGAGCTGGAACATGGTTGATATTGGGGCTGTTCAACTGAGCCGAATAAACTACGACAATTGGGCCAATGCATCGGGTTTGCCCACGGGAGATGATCGCCTTCCCGATACCGATTATTCGGGAGATGGATTAAGTAATCGAATGAGCTATTTTCTCGGCCTGAATCCACTGGTCTTCAACCCTAACCCAATCCGCGTTTTCCCAGACTCAGAGAACCTCTTTCTGGAATTTGTTCGCAGCAGTCAGGCCGGCTTCGATCACACTGCAAGCAACGGACTCAGTGAATGGCTATTGGAGTATTCCGACGATTTGGAAACCTGGTCCCCATTCCCTGCGGAACCGGAACTCCTCATAACTGAATCCGGTGCTAGTGATTACGTAAGCTATCGCTACAGCGTGGATGCATCTGAGTCTACTCATAGATTCTTTCGCCTACGTGTGGAATAAGCATTTTCAACAACACAGCAAAGCCAAGCAGCGACTATACGAATACTTGGTGCCACAATCCTAAGTTTCGTGGTTCGGCGCGGGCCCGGCCTTTGGAGGGTAAAGTGGGCGGGGTTTGATTGCTTTAGCGGTCATGTGAAGGATGAGCTAATGCTTAATTCGAAGTTAAATCAGATGCTTTAAGCGCGGATTAATGAAGCACCAAGGACCTTACCTGAGCCAGTGACGGCGTCAGCCAAGGCCCCGCAGGGCGGCGAGGACGCCGCAGCCGTGGAACATCGCGTCGCCCCAAAGGCGTGAACTTGTTTGTTGGGGCATCGTTTACACGGTTAAGCCGCAGGCTTATCAGCCATTAGCCGGTGGTAAGCACGCACCCGCGTGCGCCACCACCGGATGATTGATTGAGAAAAAGGGCATCCCCGCGGGATGCCAGCGATCAAAGACGGTTTAGCCCGCCTTCGGCGGATCGGGAATGCGGCCTTTCCGGCACACGCTTGCTGAAGCCGCTGCGTAGCGCGCAGGTGAAAAACCTGCTTTTGAGAGAGACGGACGGATGGCGCAAAGAGTGTTTCGCGGGCATCTTGCAAAGGTTGCCTGTATGCAGCTGCAAAGCGGTCAAAACTTGGTTCGCCGACGAAAGCCCATATGGACTTTTACCAAATCTGCGCCGAGTATGGACAAAGCGTGGATTAGGTCGGCACAAACGCTGGAAAAGCGTATACCAGTGCAGCTACTCATCCAAGGGACGCTTCACACGAACAAGTGCCCGCGGCTATGCATATCGTTGTGCTTCTCCCTTACAGTCCAGAGCTCAACCCTATAGAAAAACCATGAGACCCGATCCAAGATCATGCTGCCACCAAGCTTTGGCCGAGCATTGAGAGACTCAACGAATTCGTTGCTCTTCATCTCAAAGACTGGTGGGGAGACCCGGTACGAGTCCTGCGCCTATTCGGTAAAGGCTGGATACAGGCTTCAGCAAACAATTCTGCGAACCTATTCTAAAATAGTATGAGCCTTTCTCTCAATTCCTGCGATAGACAAAGCAACCGGCGTGATGGTTTTTCGACGAATCCCCGTGAGGAAAATGCTAAATGTCAAACCCCGCGCGTGTTGGCCGCGTCTTTTTGATGGCTGCAAATGAATGAAGCGCCAGTGCGCTCAGAGCGAAAGGCCCAAACCGTTACGTTTTCGATAGTGCCGCGGGGACATCCCCATAACGCTCCGGAACCGCCGGGAAAAATAGAGCGGGTCTTCAAACCCAACTTCTGCCGCGATGGCTTGGACGGGAAGACCCGTTTCGACCAAAAGACCGCAAGCTGCACGAATTCGCAAACTGAGCAAATACTGCCACGGTGGTTCACTGTATCGCTCCTTCCAGAGACGGCGAAAGGAAGCAGTCGACAATCCATACTCCCGCGCCAATACGACAAGGTCAATCGCTTCATTGTAACGATCCGTAAGGGCCTCGTGGATATGCTCGATGACGGTTTCCCCGTGTCGTTCCCCGCCCCCGACCAAGCGCGTATCAAGCAGTATCTGCTCGCAGAGGCGGTCAACGCGATCCACCACATGTTCCGCGCGCCGCGATTGGCAGAGGATACGGATTTCCTCAATCGTCCGCCGAGCGGCGGCGGGGTTGGCGAGGGGATATATCGGATTTCCAGCGGTAAAAAAGCCCATACCCGCCAGCGTTTTCTGAAGGTGGGCGGGATAGATGATAAAAAACTCCTCCCAGCGTTTGGACGCACCCGGCGGGTGCCCGTAGGTGAACCGCGTGTCGGGCCATTGGAGGAGGACACACGGCGCATCAATGGTGAATGATCGGTCTGCCACACGATACTCGCCACTCCCCTGGAAAATCAGTGAGAAATTACAGGTGAAAAACTCGCGATCAAAAACTTCTTCCTTTGCCGCATAATATCCCAGTGCCGTGACCGGAAGGATGCCCGGATAGGCCCTCGGAGTAGGATCCCAATGCTTGAAAAAATTTTCCATGTTTTTGATAAGACTTTCTATTTTCCTCATCTTCGCAACGTGTTATTTTAATTGAATTAAAAAATCCCATCTAGATTCACTTCCACTTATCTGTATTTACGTGAAATACCCTGTCTAAATTGGGTCCCGGTTGATGGCGGCCATAAGGGGCAGCTTTCAATCGGTAATATTCATCTTTCACAAACCAAGAATCGCCATTTTTATTCCCTCTCATGTATCCATTCCAAAACCCAGACCTACCGCTCGAAGAGCGCCTCAACGACCTCACATCGCGCCTCACGCTCGACGAAAAGAGCCGTATGCTTCTCCACGACTCCATCGGGATTGAGCGCCTCGGCATCCTCCCCTACCCGTGGTGGAGCGAGTGCCTCCACGGGGTAGCCCGCAACGGCCGCGCCACCGTCTTCCCCCAGGCGATTGCAATGGCTGCCGCCTTCGACCCGACGCTGATGACCCGAATCGGCGACGCCGTCTCCGACGAAGCACGGGCGATGTATGCCATCTCGGTCGAGCGCAGCGTCTTCACCCGCTACGCCGGGCTCACTTTCTGGACGCCCAACATTAACATCTTCCGCGACCCGCGCTGGGGCCGCGGCCAGGAGACCTACGGCGAAGACCCCTGGCTCACCTCCCGTCTCGGGGTCGCCTACGTCAAGGCCCTCCAGGGTAACGATCCTCACCACCTCAAAATAGCAGCCTGCGCAAAGCATTTTGCCGCCCACAGCGGCCCCGAGGCTCTGCGCCACGAATTTGACGCCCGCGTGACCGAGCGGGATTTCCGCGACACCTACCTCCCCGCCTTCGAGGCTCTCGTCACCGAGGCTGACGTCGAAATCGTGATGGGGGCCTACAACCGCACCAACGGCCACCCCTGCTGCGCTCACCCGCACCTCATGTCCGACATTCTGCGCGGCGAATGGCAGTTTAAGGGGCACTACGTTTCCGATTGCTGGGCGATCCGCGACTTCCACGAAAACCACAAAGTCACCCGCACTCCGACCGAGTCCGCCGCGCTCGCGATCCGCGAAGGTTGCGATGTCAATTGCGGCTGCACTTACGAATACGTCGTAGCCGCCGTCAAGGAAGGCCTTATCACCGAGGAGGAAGTCGACGCCTGCTTCAAGCGGGCGATGGCGACACGCTTCCGCCTCGGCGAATTCGACCCCGCCGAGCGCGTGCGCTGGCGCAAGATCCCGGCCTCAGTCATCCGCTGCCCGGAGCACATCGATCTCGCCCGCGAGTCCGCCGCGAAGTCGATGGTGCTGATGAAGAACAACGGCCTCCTCCCGCTCAACCGCGACACCCTGAGCACCGTTTT
>REBV01000222.1 GCA_007692545.1 Puniceicoccaceae bacterium | reverse complement strand
CCACACAAAGCCGCTAAAACGCCGCCAAGGACAATTTCAGCTGCAATCCTGGCTCCGCCACCCGCGCCGGACGACTGAAACCGAGCACAAACTCGCCCGCCTCAGGACTCGCCACCATCGCCCCCGCGATCATATCCATGTCTTCGCTGAAATTCGGCAGGCCCAAAACCATCTTCATTTTGGACGACGCCACATAGCACTTGCGCCGCACATCATACCGGCAAGCACCCGCATTTAAAGTCGTATAGGACACCAGATCCTTCGTCGCCTGCGGCAGCGATATACCGAAATGATCGCATAAATCCCGCCGGTTAATCGTGCCCCGCCAAAAAAGCAAACGCTCCACAAACAGCAAACGCTGCTGTTCACTCCACCCTGCAATTGAACTATCCATACTCATAGTTAATACGACCAGTAAACAGATGCACACTACACATTCAAGCTTTTATTTATACCACTACTTTTTATGATCAACATTCTTTTTATGCTTGTATTCAGATAAAAGCTCCCTAGAAAAGGGTGCATGATGGCTCAGGCAAATAGGCAGCAGTACATGAAGCGGCGCAGCTTTCTCGGTCGAATGGCTGCCATGCTCGGCCTCCCGCTGGCAGTTCCAGCAGGCATGCGAAACCAGCCGGACTTTTTCCAACCGACTCCAGGCCAGCCCATGCCTGATCTGCCCACAGGCTTCTACTACCGGCGCGGGTCAGCAGATCCGCAGGTTGCCGATGTCCTCCCCGAACTGAACGCTCGCACTACCTGGCACCGTCAGGCACGAATTCCCATCTGGGAAAGCACCCTGGGCAATGAGCCGATTTTCATCGAAGCCATCCGACGCGAAGAAGTCCTCTACGGCTCCTACCATCGCTGGGGTGATTCGACTATCCGCCGCATCAGCCCGATCCAGCTTTTTCAGCTCGAACCGGAAGACCCCCTGGCGGCCGAGGACGCATCGAATCAAGCCTACTATCACGACGTCATTGATACCGGGCCCAACTACCTCTTAGCCTGGGATCACGACCGCCACGCGTCCCGCACCTTCCGCGCCGAATATTTCGCCCCCTTGTTCACCGCCCCATGGATGCAACGCTACGCAGGCGAGCTAAGCCAGCAGGCATGGAAGCAACTCCTGGGTCGCACCGAACACCAATTACGACAGCGTGGGATTCAACCGGTGGCAAACCATGCTTAAACACTCGCCGATTATGCTATACCGAAATAACTCGCGATACTGCATAAGTAAGCTAAGCAACTTTCACTAGTCAGGCGTATTTGAAAATATAACAGCCATGAACCTAATCTCTGCCGCCTTCGGTCGACCTGCGAATCTCTTCAGTCGTCATCGGCTTGTTGACTGCCGCATAGACTGCCTCGGATCCAGCAATCATCTGGTTCACGTAACGCTCCCGCTCAACAACTTCGCTATCCTGCCGCTCAAGCAATTCCGCTATCACTTCTTGGTTCAAGCTCCGCCGATTCCGCTTCGCCTGCTCCTTCAACCGTTCATTTACTACATCCGGTAAGTTTCGAATCGTTAATATCGCCATACAAGCTCTATGCATACACTCTGCCATCGAATCAAGCCCAATCCCAAGAATGAAACCCTCTATTATCCTCGAAGTCTCCGGCGCCTACACTCTCCTCTCCCGACTCGAAATGAAGGTTAAACGTGTCTCCTACGATGTGATCACCCCATCCGCCGCAGGTGGCATCCTGGAGACCACCTAATGAAAACCTGGGCATATAATTAAAGATGAAGCAGAATGAAAGTTATATCGCTCGGCCACATCAACTACTGAGCGTCCATTTAGCTAATGTCTCTGCGCTAACTTCCGAGTTCGCCAGCACCGTTGGATTTCGAAACTCCGGTAGGCTAATTGGATACCTACATGACATAGGAAAATACAGCGAATTATTCCAACACTATATAAGATCAGCAACAGAACTCATCGACACGGAGGATATTGATTATGCCGATGCGTCCGGACTGAAGGGGAAAATTGATCACTCTTCAGCGGGAGCCCAATGGGTCTGGAAAAGGAAAACCGATGGCATTTCAGAAATTGTCGCGCAAATAATGGCTCTCGCCATCGCATCGCACCATAGCGGATTGATCGACTGCCTTTCAAGCGACGGAAAAGAGATTTTCGGTAAACGAATGACGAAAGAAGATGCAAAAACCTTCTACTCAGAAGCTCTTCAGCACCTATCCGAAAAGGAGGTCGAATTGTCACAGCTCTTCAATGAGTCTGTAGAAGAACTCGCGCCTGCTTGCCAAAAGCTCGCCGCCATACCTGAACTCAACCCAAAGATCCAGCAATTTCACTTAGGCCTATTGACTCGTCACCTATTGAGCTGCTTAGTTGATGCGGATCGCCTGGACTCAGCAGGCAGAACGCCGCAAAAATCAAGCTCGTGGGAAACCATACTCCAGACCTTGGAGCAAAACATCAGCAGATTTAAAGCAGACACTAAGGTAAATAAGATACGAAAGAGAATATCGAATAGCTGCCAACGTTTCGCGGAAAACAAGCCCGGCATTTACTCCCTAACTGTTCCGACTGGCGGCGGTAAAACACTCTCATCATTACGTTTTGCTCTTCACCATACACGAAACCACAAGCTGAAGCGGATTTTCTACATCGTGCCTTACACAAGTATCATTGAGCAAAACGCTGAAGAAGTGAGAAATATACTTGGGGACAGCGACCCAAATGACCCGCTTATTCTAGAGCACCATTCAAACCTTACACCAAAGACGGATACGGAGCCGAACCGCCTATTTTCAGAAAATTGGGATAGCCCGATCGTCTTCACCACAACGGTTCAGTTCCTTGAATCGCTCTTCTCTTCTGGAACTCGTGGTTTGCGACGGATGCATAATCTCACCGATTCGGTCATCATTTTCGACGAACCGCAGTCGTTTCCACTCAAAGTCACACACCTTTTTAATAATGCGCTCAATTTTCTACACTACTTAGGGGGATCCACGATAGTCTTATGCACGGCCACCCAGCCATGCCTCGACGATGTAGATTCCGAAAAAGGAAGACTCCATTTCACTAAACGTATTGGGTATTCTTCAGAAATGATGCCGGATTGCAGGCAACTCTTCGATGCACTCAAGCGAGTCAAAGTCATCAATAGCATACGTCCCGAAGCTTATTCCAATTCAGAGATTGCCAATTTCCTCGATCAAAAATTCTGTCCAGAAATCAACAGTCAGCTTTTTATTGCCAACACCAAGGTTGTTGCGAGGGAGGTGTATCAGAATCTCCAAATATCTGTGCCGGACATCGCTATTTTCCACCTCAGCACAAGTATGTGCCCGGTTCATCGAAAGACCGTCCTCGAAACTGTTAAAGCGAAGTTGGCCAATAAAGAAAGACTCATCTGCGTCAGCACGCAACTCATCGAAGCAGGGGTGGATATTAGCTTTGACAGCGTGACTCGCTCACTGACGGGGTTGGACTCCGTTGCACAGGCTGCAGGACGCTGCAATCGCCACGGAGGAGCAAAGGTAATTGGTAAGGTATTTATCATAAATGCATCCGAAGAAAAGCTATCGAGTCTTCCTGAAATTGAAATTGCACAGCAGAAAACGCTACGAATCTTGGGGGAATTCGAGAAATCCTCAAACGACTTCGACGGCGACCTGATTGGACTTCGTGCACTTAAGCGTTATTACGAGTTATATTTCTTTGAGCGTTCTCATGAGATGGACTACCCAGTCAAGGGTGGAGATACATTGTTAAGTCAACTCTCAGCTAACGAGCTAGCCAAACAAGCCTTTAAACGAATCAACAATGAACAACTACCACCCTATCCGCTATTGCAGGCTTTTTCTGAAGCTGGAAGGAATTTCGAAGTCATCGACGCACCCACGGAAGGGGTTATTGTACCTTTCGACGAGTCGGCCAGAAACTTGATTGGCCAACTTTGCTCCACGCAATTTTCCCGAGCAGAAACCTACAAATTGCTAAAGCTTTCCCAACGCTACTCTGTAAATATTTTTTCGAGCGACAAAGCAAAATTACGCGATCAAGATGCAATTCATGAAACTCAGCCTGAATCTGGCATTTTTTACCTCAATGAATGCTTCTACAGCAAAGAATTTGGCATCGATCACAAGGGCGATGGCAACCTGAGCTTTCTATCCATTTAACTATCTTATGAGAAACGAAATAACCTATAAGGTCTACGGACGATACGCTCTCTTTACCGATCCCGTAACAAAACTCGGCGGCGAAAAGTGCTCCTACCATATCCCCACCTACGAAGCCCTGAAAGGCATCACGAAATCAATCTACTGGAAGCCTTCGATTATCTGGATCATCGACAAAGTGCGGGTAATGAAGGCGATCCGAACTGAAGCAAAAAACGTAAAACCGATTAGCTACAGTGGAATCTATCCATCGAAGAAAGATCCTACAAAGAAGAAACAAGAGCCTTATAATACTCTCGCCATTTACACCTACCTCGCCGATGTCGAATATCAGGTTAGCGCACACTTCGTCTTCAATCCGCACCGTCAGGACTTAAAGGATGACTTTGACGAACATAAACATCACAACATCGCCCGCAGGATGGTCGAAAAAGGAGGCCGTCGCGATGTCTGTCTAGGCGCTCGAGAGTGCCAGGCTTACGTCGAACCCGTTCAATTCGGTGAAGGCGAAGGATACTACGATAATGCTGGAGAACTCGCTTATGGACACATGTTTCATGGCTTTGATTATCCCGATGAAATCGGGAAAGATGAGCTGCACTCCCGTTTTTGGCGTCCTGTGATGAGAGATGGCATAATTGAATTTCCTACGCCGGACGACACGTCTCTCACACGAAAATTTATCAGGAAGATGAACGCTCAACCACCCCGCAGTGTCGGGCTTGCTGAACCTACCCTTAGGAACGAAGGAGGTCTCTCATGAACTGGCTTCAACGTCTCACCGAAACCTACGACAACTGCACTGCGGCAATCGGCAACAAGAATGACAAGATACCGCTGTTGCCGATTTGTCATACCATGCAAAACGCGCACATCGAGGTCACACTCGATGGCGCTGGGAATTTTCTACGAGCAAAAGAAGTTGATAGAGGTGATGCCCCAACGCTTATCCCATGTACAGAATCGTCGTCGGGGCGAACGAGTGGCCAATGCCCTCACCCATTACATGACAAACTGGAGTATCTTGCAAAAGACTACACAGAACGGACAGGAAAGAAATCAGACCACGAAAGTCACATCACACAATTAAGCGAATGGGTGGTAGTCTGTGAAAATCAGAAGCTAAGTTCTATCCTCACCTACCTGAAAAGCGGCAGTCTAATCGCCGATCTAATTCTGAATAAAATTCTGCATGCCGACGAATCAGGCAATTTACTCAATCAGTGGACTCTCAATACAGATGCTCCGGCAATCTTTAGACTCCTCGGAGGTGGGCACGACAATAAGGGCAAAGAAAAACCCTGGCAGGCCAACGCATTTGTTCGCTTTCAAGTAGAAACGAAAGACGATCCGAACTCATCGCTACAATATGATCCTGAAATCTGGAAAGCATGGGGACAGTTCTACGCTTCAAAGAACGCACTTCAGGGACTTTGCCACATCAGTTCTACAGAAAATTCACTGGCTGAGCAACATCCCGCCAAACTTCGTCATTCTGGAGATAAAGCAAAACTAATTTCAGCCAATGATAACAGCGGATTCACCTTCAGGGGAAGATTTATTGAAGCGCAAGAAGCTTGCTCAATCGGCTTTGACACGAGCCAAAAAGCACATAACGCCCTACGCTGGCTTATCAATAAACAGGGGCAAAGCTTCGGTGATCAAACCATTGTCTCCTGGGCAACTGCAACCCCAGGGGAAGAGCTACCTGACCCGTTCAAGTCCTCTCTTGATTTGCTTTTCCAGCCTATTAACGCAGAACCAAAAACGCCTCAAGAAAAGAAAAAAACGAAAGAACCCGCCACTGTCTACACCGCTCAGGACTTTGCCGATAAGCTCAACCAGTCCATGCGTGGCTATTCTGCAAAGTTTACCGATGACGAAACCAACAAAGTGATTGTCATGGCGATTGATTCTGCCACGACCGGACGCATGGCAATCCGCTACTATCGGGAGCTGAAAACTTCAGAATTTCTTTCCCGCATACGTGATTGGCACCAATCCACCGCTTGGCATCAATACTTCGGGAAAAACAAGCAGTTCGTCGGAGCTCCTGCGCCTAAGGACATTGCACAGGCGGCTTACGGAAAAAAACTGGACTCTAAAGACCGCCTTCTCTCCTCAACAATATCACGAATCCTGCCCTGCATTATAGAGTCGTCGCCGATTCCCCGAGACTTGGTCGAAGCATGTGTGCACCGAGCCAGTCATAAAATATCGATGCCGTTCTGGGAGTGGAACAAGACCCTCGGGATCGCCTGTGCTTTATATAAAAAACAACATCACCAAAGGAACTACACCATGAGCTACGAATATGAACGAACAACACGGGATTACCTTTACGGAAGTCTCCTTGCCATTGGCGAACACATTGAAGAACGCGCCCTCTATCTTGCCAACGAAAAGCGCTCAACCCATGCGGCAAAACTGATGCAACGCTTTGCCGAGAGGCCGTATTCCACTTGGCGCACAATCGAGCTGCAACTTGCGCCTTACCTATCCCGTCTCAAGAACAATAGGCCGTCCGTCCATCACAGATTGACGAAGACATGGGACGACCTCTACGCGAAATTCAAACCAGATGATTTCACCTCCGATAAGCCCCTCTCTGGCGAATTCCTTATCGGATATCATACCTTCCGTAAAGAACTCTGGGAAAACGCAAAAAAAAGCAACGATCAGGATATTGAAAAAATCCAAGAAACTTTAACCGAAGAAACCAAAGACTAAAACTTAACAACAGAAAGAACACATCATCATGAGCTTATCCAATAAAATCGACTTTGCCGTCGTCTTCACCGTCAAAAATGCTAATCCCAACGGCGACCCCCTAAATGGAAACCGCCCTCGCACGACCTACGAAGGTTTCGGCGAAATGTCCGACGTCTGCATCAAGCGTAAAATACGTAATCGCTGGATGCAAACAGGCGAAAATATTCTCATCCAATCCGACGACAATAAGAAGGATGAATACACGAGTATCCGCTCACGCGTCGAAGCTGCGATCAACGATGATGCTGACTGGAAAAAGAACTCGAAAAACAGCAAACTTTACAAGGCGAAGGCATCTGAAATATGGCTTGATGTCAGAGCATTTGGGCAAGTCTTTGCGTTCAGCGGTAAAGGCGCTGATGGTCTCTCCATCCCTGTCCGTGGCCCAGTCTCCATCCATCCAGCGTTCAGCTTGACTCCAATATCTGTGAGCAGTTCACAAATTACGAAAAGTTGTAATTCAGAAGACACCAAGGACGGGAAGAAAAGTTCGGACACCATGGGCATGAAACACCGCGTAGATCAGGGCATCTATGTGTTCTATGGGAGCATCAATGCACAACTCGCCAGCGACGAAACCGGAACCAAGTTTTCCGATGATGATGCCCTGAAACTAAAAGAAGCACTGCGCACGCTTTTTGAAAACGATGCTTCGTCAGCCCGTCCAGAAGGAAGCATGGAAGTCTCAAAATTGATCTGGTGGAAGCACTCCTGCCCACACGGGGATCTCTCCTCGGCAAAAGTTCACAAAAGTCTTAGAGTTTCTGAGAATGGCGAGATCAGCGTAGCTCCGCTAAAATACAAACAAGATGAGCAAGAGCTCGAATTAAAACCAGAAATCATCGATGGGTTCTAAAAAACTCTTCCGATATTACTCCAATCGAACGCATCTAATTCTCATGCACACCTACACCTTTAAAATCGGGGATGGCGACGGCTACGAAGCGGTTATCGCCATCTCAGGATTAATCAATCTCTCCGAATCCGGCCAAGCACCTGTCCAATATCCGAACTGGGAGGACGAAGACGATTAGTCGAAGCTGACTCTTATAGACCTAGCCAGGATTACCATTTGTTTGCTCGCACCATCATTCAAATCACAAACTTCAGATTTCAAATCCACGCACAGTCGCGCTCTCAGCGCTCCAACACTACCTCTATTGCCCGAGGCAATGCGCGCTCATTCACGTCGAGCGCGTCTGGGCGGATAATTTCTCCACCGCCGAGGGCAACGCTCTCCACGAAAAGGCACACTCCGGCCTTAGTGAATCCCGTCCCGGCGTTCGAATCACTCGCGGGCTCCCCGTATGGTCGGAAATCCACGGGCTGCGCGGCGTTTGCGACATCGTCGAAATCTACGCCGACGGCACCCTCCTTCCAATCGAATACAAGCGAGGACGTCCTAAAGCCCACCGCGCTGACGAGATCCAGCTTTGCGGCCAAGCCATCTGCCTCGAAGCCAGTTTCGGGCGCGAGGAAGGCAGTATTCCTCAAGGCTTTCTCTTCTACGGCAAACAACAACGCCGCACCGCAGTTCAATTCGATGCCGGACTGCGCACCCTGACCCTCGAAATAGCGACCAAAGTCCGCAGCATGATCAATCAAGGCCACACACCCGAAGCCAGCTACAGCCCCGCACTCTGCGATCGCTGCTCACTCATCCAACTCTGCCAACCCAAATCCATGCGACTAAAAAGAGGCATCTCCAACTGGTTCAGAAACCAGTTGGAATCTCAGATTTAAAATTTCAGATTTCAGATTTCAGATTCACCACTCATCCTCTCAAATATGAAATCATAAATCTCAAATCCCAAAAGCCCATGCCGACCTATAAACGATTCGAGGACCTTCCCGTCTGGCAAGACGCCATCCGCTTAGCCGAAGGTTGTGAAGATTTTATCATCGCAGCCAAAAACCACATCACCTGGTCGAAGCGCGACCAAATCGACCGTTGCTCGCTCTCCGTCTCCAACAACATCGCCGAAGGCTTCGAGCGCGGCACCACTAACGAACTGCTCGCCTTCCTCTACATCGCCCGTGGCTCCGCCGGCGAGACCCGCTCCATGCTCTGCTACTTCGAGCGCCGCCCCGCGCTCAAAGATTTCAAATCAGAAATCTCAAATTTTAAATTCCTGGCTGAGTCCTGCTCCCGGCAAATCCGGGCTTGGGCGGATGCGCTCCAAAACTCCGACATTAAAGGACAACGCCATCTCAACGACCATAGCCGGGAGCAGTGGGGCAAGAAAAACAAACGCGAACAAAGCGAAGCTGATTGGACAGAAACTCAGCGTAAGATCCTACGCGACCTACCTCCGGGAAACCCCGCCCGCGCAGCATTCGAACGCCTCCATGGCCCAATCTGAATCTCAAATTTCAGATTTCAGATCCCCTCTCAAATCTCAGATCTCAAATTTGAAATCCCTAGATGCGCACCCACCTCAATACTCTCTTCGTCACCCTCGACAAAGCCTATCTCCGCAAAGACGGCGCCGCCGTTGAGGTGCGCCACGAAAAGCAAACCAAGCTCCGCGTTCCGCTGCATAACTTGGACGGCATCGTCTGCTTCGGATGGGACTGCTGCGCCAGTGCCTCTCTCATGGGTGCCTGCGCCGAGGCCGATGTCGCTCTTTCCTTTCACACGCCATACGGAAAATTCCTCGCTGCCAGCCAGGGCTTCACATCTGGAAATATCCTCCTCCGTCGCGCCCAATACCGCGCCGCTGATCAGCCAGAGGCCACCGTCGCGATCGCGCGGAATATCGTCTCCGCCAAAATTGCCAATTGTCGCCATGTGCTACTTCGTGCCGCCCGCGACCATGGTGATAAATCTCCTGAACGAGCGACCACCCTTCTAAACGCCGCCGACCAACTCAGCCGCCGTATCCGCTACGCTCAGGCCGCAACAGAGTTGGACAGCCTGCGCGGCGTTGAAGGTGATGCAGCCGCCTACTACTTCGCGGCCTTCCCCGCCCTGCTGGGTCATTCCGGGCTCAGCTTCGACGGACGCAATCGCCGCCCCCCAAAAGACCCCGTCAACGCACTTCTCTCCTTTCTCTACAACTTGCTCACTCACGATTGCCGCAGTGCCGCCGAATCCTGCGGTCTCGATGCGCAATGCGGCTTTCTACATCGTGACCGCCCCGGTCGCCCTTCACTAGCCCTCGATTTAATGGAGGAGTTTCGCCCTCTCTTCGCCGACCGCGCTGCTCTAACTTTGATCAATCGACAACAAATCCAAGCCAAGCATTTTGAAACCAAAGAAAATGGGGCGGTCTATCTCAAAGAGGATGCTCGAAAAACAGTCCTTACCCACTGGCAAGAACGCAAGCAAACCGAACTCATGCACCCATTGCTCGATGAAAAAGTCACACTCGGCCTACTCCCACACCTCCAAGCCAGATTGCTGGCCCGGCATCTGCGTGGCGACCTCGATGCCTATCCGGCGTTTCTCGCCCGCTAGGAGTGATATAAACCATTTCAAATTTTAAATTTCAGATCTCAAAATGTATATCTTAGTTGCCTATGATGTCGCCACGAGCAGCCCGGCAGGTGCGCGACGCCTCCGCCGAGTCGCGAAAACCTGCCTCGACTACGGGCAACGCGTTCAAAACTCCGTATTCGAGTGCAAGCTTGACCCTGCCCTTTTTGTCGAATTCAAAAGCAGAGTCCTTGCGGAAATAGATGGTTCCAAAGACTCAATCCGCATTTATCACCTAGGCAATAACTGGCAACAACGAGTTGAACATTTTGGGAAAAACACCGACTACAACGTTGAAGGCACATTGCTCATTTGAGAGCCCGCGAACCCCAAGCGGCCATTCTCCAGTCATAGACTTCGCGAATGAGATAACTTTTTGTACTGTAGTTCTTTGACAGTTTAGAATCACTAAGGACTGCTATTTCTCAAAAAGAAAACTAGACCTACGCGCATATACCAAGTTAACATGCTCTGCTCTAGCTATTTATACCTAGAGCTGTCGCCCCTTCACGGGGGCGCGGATTGAAACGTCGTTGACGCGGCGGGGGGTGCTGACTCCGGCGGTCGCCCCTTCACGGGGGCGCGGATTGAAACATCTGCCAGGGGCAGGGTTGGCGGGAGATGAGTTGTCGCCCCTTCACGGGGGCGCGGATTGAAACGTTTTTGAAAAGGGAAGCACGCTTCCCTTTTCAAGTCGCCCCTTCACGGGGGCGCGGATTGAAACCTTCCATTTACCGTAAACGCCAAAACGATTATTGTCGCCCCTTCACGGGGGCGCGGATTGAAACGTTAATAACAACATCGAGACACCCTGTGAGTTCGTCGCCCCTTCACGGGGGCGCGGATTGAAACGCTGGATGCGCAAAGCCGCCAAGTAAACGATTGGGTC
>REBV01000218.1 GCA_007692545.1 Puniceicoccaceae bacterium | reverse complement strand
CTTCGGTTAGTATTGAGGGCACACTTCAGCAGGATGAGAATGCGTTTAAGTTTCTGATGCACCGAAAACGCCCTGACTCGATGCGTTACCGGCTCTCTCAAGCAGGCAACTCGGTAACCACCGGATACAATGGCCGCCAAGGCTGGATTCGCTCAGAATCACTGGCTACTCCTACGATCAAGCAAATAACAGGCTCTGCCTTGCGCGATCTACAGGAGCAGGCCCGTTTCGAAAGTCCGCTTATCCGGCATCGCGAGAAGCGAGAGAATCAAATTGTTTTTCTGGAACAGCAGACCAGGCCGGCTGGGCTGGTCTACGTTATCGAGGTCACTCGACCAGACGGCCATGTTTCACATCACTACATTGACGCGCAAACTATGCAGCTCTTACAACTGGATCGCCTGGATGCGGCTGGCACGGTCTTAAGTGAAACTTTTTACCGTGATTACCGGGAGGTCGGTGGTTTTCCATTTGCTCATGAGGTGGAGCATCGCATCGGAGGAGAGACTGTTTCGTTGGCGACGGTAGAGTCGATCACAGTCAACCCGGGGTTGCTCAGCTTCTTTTTTGAAGTGCCGACGCGCTAGTAGAGCCTAGTTTTGCCCGATATGGTCGTCGCCTAAATCGCCTTTGAGTTTTCGCTCCATCTTGAGCCGGTCGATTTGAACACGCAGGGCGCGCTCAAACTTCTCGAAACGAGCCAGAATCCCCCGGGTCTCCAGCAGTTCCTGCTTGAAGTGGCCGCTCGGGCAGAGTGTGTAGATAGCCAAGTCGAGGACACACTCAGGGTCCCGGATATTGGACAGAAATTGCAATACTTCCTGTGGAATCGCTGCCCCCAAACGCATCTGAGTTTGAATCATAGCGAGCAGGGTGGGTTGGATGGCATTGAGGTTTTTTTCCGAGCCGTCGGACTGACTCGTCAACTGGTGAATACGGGCCCGGCGGTAGGGCTCTTCACAGACAATATTCTCAAACTCCACGCGGGCCAGGCCCTGCAGGATGAGGTTGGACGTGCCGTCCGGGTTTTGTTTGCAGGCACGAATGACCCCCACACCGGCCACGGGATAGGGCGTTTCCAGCGCTTCTGCGTCTTCCTCGCGCTCGTCGAGGGCGGCGACGGCAAAAATCCGGTCAGTTTCCAGTGCGTGTTGCAGCATCTCACGGTAGCGCGGTTCAAAGATGAAAAGCGGCATCATGGCCTGCGGGAATAAGACGGTCTGACTCAAGGTCATGACCGGCACTTCGCGTGGGATTTCAATCTCCTGTAATTGCATCATGCTTGGTTGGGCTGGTCGTTTGTTTAGATCCAGGCATCCGGATGGAGCAGGGAAGTTTTCGGCGAATCACTCTCTGCATAATACACAGCCATGCGAAAATAGCGAATCCGGTCTTTCGGAATTTCCGGGTTTCGGGCGCAGGCTTCGTCCCAGAGGACTTCGGGTGCCCGGCCCTGCAGCTCGTAGATCTCGCTAATGCCCAGATCGATCAAATTGCGCACCGCTGCTACGTCCATACGGGGAATCCGCATCAGGGCCGAGTTAAGGGCCTCGTAGTCGACCTTCTTCTTTTTTTTGACTTCAAACATGCGATCTTAATAGCCGCTGGTCGCGGCTGGACGGCTGCCGTCGCAGATGGCTGGGCAGGAGGACCAGCCGACTCCCAGCCGATGGGCCCCCATCTTGACGAAAGCTTCGGCTTCCTGGCGGTTACGAATGCCACCGGATGGCTTGACCCGAATACGGCCGGCGGCGGTATCCAGCATCAACTGGACGTCTTCGCTACGGGCTCCCTCGCCGTTGAACCCGGTTGAGGTCTTGACAAAATCGGCCCCGGCGCGGATGCAGAGCTCGGTCATCTGCTGAATCTGCCCGGCATCCAGGTGGGCCGTTTCAAAAATAACTTTCATTGGTATCTTGGCTGCCCGGGTGAGTTTGGCCACGCCGGCGATATCGGCCTCCACCTCCGCCCACTTGCCGGAGCGGATATAGCCGTAGTTGGCCACCATGTCGATCTCGTCGACGCCCATGGCAATATAACGCGCGGCCTCCTCGACCTTGGAAGCCGGCAGCTGCACCCCGTGGGGAAATCCCAGCACCACGCAGACCGCGGTCTCGGTGCCCTGGCAATGGCTCTGGGCCAGTTCGATGTCACAGGGGCGGACGCAGACACTGTAGGTCGCCAGACCGATACAGGTTTGAAGGGCTTCGATCACTTCAGCCTCCGTGAATTCAGGCTTTAGGATGGCGGCGTCGAGATAGCGGTTAATTGGTTCCATGCCTGATTTTCTGCCGAGGCGCTTGATCTGTCAAGGGTTACACAAAAAACGCGCTCCATTTCTGGAGCGCGCGTGAAAGTGTCGCTTTCGTGGCTTAATTAAGCCGCAGAAACCTGAGTTGCACACGGGCCTTTAGGGCCGCTGCCAACTTCGAAGGAAACGCTTTGCCCGTCTTCCAGGGAGGCATAGCCTTCCATTTGGATTTCGGAGTGGTGAACGAATAGGTCCTTACCGCCGTCTTCTGGAGTGATGAAACCATAGCCTTTTTCGGCGTCGAACCATTTTACTGTACCTGTACTCATATTACTTATCTGTCTGTATTTATTTGCACAGTTCGCCGTTTGCGAACCGTTGCAGATTACAGGCGTATCTGAGAATTTCGGCTTTGTCGCTATTTAAATTGGATAAAAATGAATTAGATCCGTTCCAAAGCGGCGGGTATGGCTTTTTTGAAGGGGAAGAAGCCGCGTTTGGCATGTGGAAAAAAATGGCGGTCCCACCAGTGTTGTGCCAAACTGAGTTGGCGGCCGTCTTTTTCGAGGGCCTGGCGGAGGGCGGGGGTCACTGTATCCCAAATACCAACAAATGGCTGAGCCATCACGATATGCTGCAGGTCGGCCTCGCCGGCCCAAGTGAGCACGCTGTCTATGCTTGGGCAGTATGTGGTGGTGTCGTCGAGGCGCGCGCGCAAATGGGCACGGCGAAAATTGAGGACTGATTCGGCTATGCCGTGTTTTGCGTAAGCGGTCTCAGGCAGGTGGGCCGCTGTGCGGGTGATTGGAATTTGCTCAGCCAACCAATCTGCAGCGGAGAGGTCGTCTTCGTGGAGGAGGAGGCCGATACGTCCATCCTGTGGCAGTTCGGGCAGAGCACGAATCTCGGTGGCCGGTGGGTTGACCGGCTCACCGGCCAGTTCGATGGGTTCCTCGGCCAGATCGAGGTTGACTACGAAGCGCCCGTTGGTGTGCTTCCGGATGTTGTCGTTGGTGGCGAGGTAAGATTTCCCCTGGGTATGCAGGCCCGCCACCCAGCGCCAACTCAGGGTATTGGCCGCAGCATCACCGTCCAAAAGATGCCTGAGGAAGAAGTCCGCTCCGAGGCTCCAAGGCAGGCCTAGGGTGTGGATCCAAATACTGGCAAACCACATCCGGGCGTGGTTGTGCAGGTAGCCGGTTGTTAGCAGTTCCCGGGTCCAGGCGTCCATGCAGTCGATACCGCTCGCCCCCTCAACAAGCTTGAGGTATTGAGGCTTAACGGCGTGGGTGGCGCGGGCCTTGGAGAGGGCTTGCTGGTAGTCGGCCCAGACGCGAGGGCGGCTCTCGAGCCAGCCTTTCCAGTAGGTGCGCCAGCAGACCTCATCGATGAACTTGGCGGCCTCTTGAGCACTGTGCTGTCCCAGCACTTCGCGGCAGATCGTCCATTCAGGCAAGCTGCGCAGTCGCACCCAGGAGGAGAGCATGGATACATTTTTCCGCTGGCCCGGGCCTGCGTCGAAGTTGCGGGTCGCGGCATACTCCTTGCCAGCTCTGGGGAGAAACTCAGCCAGAGCCTCCAGTGCTGCGGTCGAATGGGTCGGAAACATACCAAAGAAACGATCCCATGGCGCTTAACTTAGTCACTATTTCAGCGATTTTTATCCCTGGTAGCTGCCTCCATGTTTTCAGTCAGGAAACTTCATTCGCAAAGATAGAGGACTTTTTGCTGTGGTTGATCTGCTGTAATCGGTTCGGCTAGCGACGACTGTATAACGGCTTGAACATGGAGGGGGGCGAGTTGCCCGATTTGGCGGGCCCAATTGTAGTGAGGATTGCGACGTAAAGCAGTTTCGAATGCTTGAATTGGGAATTTGCTTGCAGTTTCATTCACCAGGCAACGGTAGTAGGGCGGGTGCTCGTCGCGTATCGGTGCAATTCGGAAGGCTTGTTTCCAGCCTACCGCTCCGAGGGCAATTGCGATTTGTGCATCGCTGAGTTTCTCGCCGCAAATATCAATCACCCGATCCGCTCGTCCGACCCAGTGGAGCGAGGGGGTGTGACCGATATGTCCGTCGACCCGCACCTTATCGCCCAGCCGATAGCGGTAGAGGCCGGCGTGATTGCTTAGAATCGGGCGGTAGTGGGCGTTGCGGTCCAGTTGATGGGCGAGTAGGATCGTTCCATCGGCAGCTTCAAATTCAAAGAATCCGCTGTTCAGCGCGATCGGGCGGTGAGTGCCCAGCGGCACTGTGACAGCACCCTCGGTCAGCCAAAGTCCCTTTGGGTGGTGTCGCGCGCGGGGGAAGTGCGCCATCAGATGATCGCATTGCTGACGGCAGGCACCGTCTGACCAGCAAGAGATTAGGGAAAGGTTTTTCCAGCGCTTGCGTAGTTCCGCGAATTCCTGTGGTTCAAACAGTGCTTCCAAATAGCCGGGATGCCATAGTGATAGGAAGCGCAGGTCCGACGCTTGAAATAGGTGTTCGCGGGTGGCGTTGCGCCAGGCTGTGCCGCGTTGTTGTGTGACTTGAGTCGGCACGGCGAGAATACGGTTGAGCAGGCGTGCTTCCCAATACCCCAGATAGGCGGAATCTGCAGCAAAACCGATAGGGACTGCGCTTTCGTTCGGCTCTGGATCGATTGCTGGTGATGTGGCGATGTAAGCACGTCCATTCATGATGGCAGGGCATTGTGCCAGGCAGTCATGCAGCCATAGGTTAACGGCGATGGCATATTCACGGCGGCTCTCGCGGTTCATTGGTATGAGTTTACTTGGCCCGGTGGTGCCGCTGGTGGGAACCAGGCGCTCGAGCGGGGCGCGGGAGAGGACCTGTGTTTCCCCGCGCATGATCCGGTCGGTCCATACTGTGAGTCGCGGGGGATCCTGTACGGGAACACGTGCGCGAAAATCTTCCAGCGTGGTCGCTTGGTTCATTCCAAATTTTTTTGCCCATTGGCTGCCTTCAGCTAGGCGAAGGATGGAGCGCAATTGTGCTGCTTGAGCAGCCTCCGGGTTTTTGAGCGCGGCGCGAAAGTGGCGAACATCCCGGCGGCAACGATGCCTCCATAACGCCCAGCATCCCCGTGTCAGCCAATCAGCCACGGTTCGCCTTCCAATTGAGCATACGTTTGGCGACTGGTTCCCAGTTGTCCGGGTGGAGGCTCACGAGGCTGACCAGTTCGTCCCCGCGCTGCCAGCCCGGATTGGCCATGCGGAAGTAGGCGTCCAGTGGGTAATTGTCGCGAATACACTGTTCTTTTTCGCAAAGGGTGTAGCCGTCACGCAGTCGGACAATACCCGAATCGCGGCAGTAGGCGTCAGCGTAGGCATGTTCCGCAAAGCGGTGGCGGAGCCTACATTCGGTATTTGTTTCATGACTACCGATACTGGGAGTGACTCGCCGGTAGAAGGTGTGGGCGATGCGAAAGGTGCGGGGGCCTGCTGAGAGTGCGCACCACCAATCACAGCGTTTCCAAACGGCGCAGGCCCAGTGGTGGAAGAAATGCGCGGTCCCAATATCGCGCGCTTCGGGCGTGATGATGACATCTCCGGAATAGGTTACGCGGTGCCCGTCGATCTCAGCAAAACGCTGGCTGGTAAAGCCGGTGAGTTGGTCGCCCCGCCAGAGCAGCAAAGCCTGCTGTTTTTGCAGCAGATCCCGTTCGAAAATTTCGCGGCAGGTACCACGGTAGTGACGATTAAACAGCTGCCACATCGTATCGACGGGCAATGTCGAGAGTTTGCTGATAGCCACGGTTTCGCAACGGGTAATCATAGCCAAAATCCTTTCCATGCTGGAACAGGGGGGAGTGCGGTGCTGCGCTGCCATGCTACGGTATAGAGCATACTCTGCCAAGCCCAGGCAAGCTTAGGAGCGGCTTTACGCCAGATGGATGCAGCCCGTGAGTCATCCGGCAGAACGATAATCAAGCCATCGTAGCCCTTCACCTCAGCGAGGTCTTTTTGGATCTTGCGGGGGGAGGCCTCTGGCGGCGGTCGGTAGTCGCCGACGCGTATTCGATGCCCTGGGGCGGGGATGCCGGGCCGCCCCATCCTGTGGAGGGCACGCCCGCAGCGGTAAGCGAGACCGGATCCCGCAGCGATTGCGACGTGCCGCCAATCAAGCGGCGTGATTCCGAGTGACTGGTCGAGTGCTGGCGAAGCGGGGGCGTGGGCTTGCACACGCGGCAGTGGCACGAACCATGTGCTGATCATTTGGCGTGGTTTGTACTGGGGCAGCCAGGATACGCCACTTTCAAGAATCTTTCTGGCGCGTTTATTTTTAAGTCCGATACTGGTCCAACCATAATCAGCACCGTCAAGCAGTGATTCAAAGGCGGTTTTCCAAAAGTGGGGGCGGGGTCTTCCGGGCATGGCACGCCCGAAGCGGAGGCCGTTCAGGTAACGTTGAGCTCCGGGCCAGTCCCACGCCATTGCGCAGCCAGTGATATCCGTTTTGGTTTCGATGGCATAGGCCCGCAGCTGTTCGCACTCGGGCGGACAGCGAAGGGTTTCGAGTCCCCAGATCAGTTGAATGCGGCCCTCCATGGGCTCGCAGGTGAGTCGAATTATCTGCTCGCGTTCGGTTTGATCGCGACATTCCCGCCAGTTCATAGGTCGACCTCCACCAGGGGGCGAGTGTCACCGGCGTCACCCAGTGGCATTCCGCTGCGTCCGACCACGTCGCGCTGATGCATGGCGTTGATTAACCAGAAGTTGAAGGCCATGCGGCCGCCCTGGCGCAGCAGTGCATGGGAGCGAAAACGCTTGGCGATGCTGCCCCAGCTATAAAAGCGCTTACGAGCCAGCAGGCAGCCGCGCTCCAGTTCTTCATGGTCCATTCCGCGCGGAGTGAAGGGTATTTCGTTGTAGCGGTAGCGTGGGTCCAGCCACCAGGCATCGTAGATGAGACGACCTTCGTCTTGCAGCCGTTGATAGAGCGGTGTGCCGGGAAAGGGGGTGATGTGGTTGAATGCAGCAATGAAGAGTCCGTGTTGGATCGCAAATTCGACAGTCGTCTCAAAGACCTCCGGGGTGTCTGTGTCGTAACCAAAGATAAAGGTTCCGTAGACGCGCAGACCCGCTTCGCGTAGCCGGGCCAGGGTCTCAGCATGGCCGCCACGCTTGAGGTTGAAAGTCTTGCGCATGGTTTTGAGGGCGTCTTCGTTTAGGCTTTCCAGGCCAACCAGCACACCCTGGCAGCCGCTCTCGCGCATCAAATTGAGGAGGTCCGGATCCCAGGTAGCGGTGCTGCTTGCCTGACTGACCCAGCGGATACCTTTTCCCTTGAGCGCCTCGCAGAGAGCCCGAGCCGAATCCGGATCGGAGGCGAAGTTGTCGTCGATAAAAAAGATCATTTGCCCGGGGCGTCGCACTTCTTCGATCTCGTCCAGTACTTGATCGATTTTGGAGTGCGTATGCGACGCATTGAAGGCAGCGGTGATTGCGCAAAAATCACAAGTAAAGCGGCAGCCCCGCGAGTATTCGACCAAACCGATGGGGAGGTAGGATTTGCCCTGGTAAATGCTCCGGTCCGGGCGGACGCGTTCGGTGGATCGACCTTCCGTGCGGTAGATGCGCTGCAGCTTGCCTGCAACGAAGTCTTCCAATAGTAGCGGGAAGGACTTTTCCGCCTCACCGATGACTACGGCTTCGGCGAAGCGCATGACTTCGTTGCTACAAAGCGTGGCATGAAACCCGCCCATTACTACCGGGATACCGCGCCGGCGGAAGATGCCTGCAATCTGGTAGGCCCGCCGCGCGGTATAGGTTTCGGTACTCAGGCACACCAGGTCCGCAGCCTCATCGTCCCGGATTTTGTCAAAGCGGTCATCGAGGAAACGCACTTCGACGTGACGTCCCAAAGTTTGTTTTGCCAGCGCGGAGATCAATGCCGGTGGCAGGGGCTGCATCTTCCATGTCTTGATGTAGTTCTTTTGCCCTGCGTGACGACCGACACAAGGGTGAATAAGCAGGAGGCGCAGCGGACGATTCATCGGGCGGTTGTTTCGGCAGGTGCTTTATTTTGCAAGGTGTCGATACGCGGAACCATCGAGCGGGCCAGTCCCCAGTCACAGGTGTAGTATTTGTCGAGGTGGTGGGCGTAGTAACGGTAGGTGTAATTGGTGATGAGTGCGATGTGTAATGGCGCCGCGGTTTTGCGTAGGCGCCGGAAGCAATTGCGAATGGAGTATGCTTGCTTCCACGCCCGCTCAGTGCCGAGCTCCAGCTCGCGCGGGCTCATGTCCTGCGGTTGGAAGACGCAGTGCTGGGCATCGTAGAGTGACCAATCTTTATGCAGCAGGCGGTTTTCGCGTTCGAGCTTCTGATAGAGGGGTGTGCCGGGGAAGGGAGTGCTGATCGCGAAACGGGGAAGGTCGATGCCTGATTCGACTGCAAACCGGGCTGTCTTTTCAAAGACGTCGGGCGATTCACCGTCCTGTCCGAAGACGAAGCAGCCTTGCAGTGCAATGCCTTTCATGTGCAGGCGTTCAACGACGAGGGCGTAATTTTTCGGCTTGTTAAAGGTTTTGTGCATGCCCTTGAGGATGGCCGGATCAATGCTTTCGAGCCCCATCAGGAGGCCCGTGCAGCCACTTTTCGCGCAGACGTCGAGCAACTCGGTGTCATTGACCAGCGTGGTGGTGGCCAGGCCAAACCACTGGATCCCAAGCGGCGTGAGGGCGTGGAAAAGCTCCAGGGCATATTTACGGTCAGCGATGATATTGAGGTCGACGAAAATGATCCGCTTGCGGCCGTGCCGACGGATATCCTCGACGACTTGGGCAACGGGCTTCTGCCACACTTTGCGGCCCCAGGCGGCAGGTGAGACGCAGAAATCGCACTTAAAGACACAGCCACGCGTCGCCTCGAAAACGGCATCGGTCAGGTAGCTTTTGGAGGGCAAAACTGAGCGATCCGGCAGTGGGGTGTTCAGCGCGTGATCCGGTTGCAAGTCGTAGCGCGCTTGGAGATCGTCGCGAAGCCAGTCGCGAAGTAACTGTGGCCAGGTGATTTCGGCCCATCCCAGGACAATACTGTCGGCATGTGGGGCGGCGTCCTCGGGGGCGAGAGTGATGTGCGGGCCGCCCATGACTACGGGGATGCCCCGGCGTCTAAAGACGGCAGAAAGTTCGTAAGCCCTGGGGGCCGAGCCGGTAATTACGGTCATGCCCACCAGATCGGCTTCAATGGTTTCCGGGTCGATGATTTGGATGCCTTCATCGAGACAAACCAGTTCAATCTCGACATCCTCCGGCACCAGTGCGGCGAGTGTTGGGAACGTTTGCGGCATATAGCGCAGTCCCTTGCCGAAGATGCCGCCTTGGTAGCGGTAGAGTGGTCCCTTCGGGCTGATCAGAATGACTTTTGGTTTAGTTTTTCGCATACGGGGTGCTATTTCGGGGTGGCGCTTGCTCGGGCAGGTTGGACGCGGCCAACTGGCCGAAGCTCGCGCCGGAGTGAAGCCTTAAAAAACGAGCCAAGAAATGAGAGGTAGGATTTGGCATAGAGTGCTTCGGGCAGACGGTGCCAGACCAACTGATGCACCCGTTGCAGATGATAGCTGGGGACTTGCGGAAACAAATGATGCTCGAGGTGATAGTTTTCGTGAAGAAAAAGGATTTCAACCAGACGCGATGTTTTGACCGTTCGGCTGGAGAGGTAAATCGTGTCCATGTCTCCAAGCGCGTGTGAGGCCAATCCGCGTATATTCGAAAGTAGCATCAGCACAAGCGCGGGATAAAGCCAAAATGTTAGAATCGCATCCACAGGTACGAGGTAGATGACGACTGCGATCAGCGTGGCAATACCAGTATACTCAATGGCAATCCAACGGCGAGTCTGCCCGGATGCGCTTCGCCAGGCTAGGATTGGAATCAAGAGCACGTAGAGTATCGAACCGAAAAATAGCTGAGCGTAGTAGGCCGCCCATATGAAAATTGGGTTATCGAGATGCTGCCGATAAGTGCCATAGTCACGCTGTTTCCCAAACTCGACGTGATGATCACAGTGCGTCGCCCGATACGCGCTGGCGGAGATGAGTAGCGGCAGACCACAAAGGAAACCGAACCAGTGATTCCAGCGTGGGTCTTTGGCCAGCAAGCCGTGGAGGCCTTCGTGGATCAGTATCCCCAGCGAATTCATCGCAATGCCCATGAGCATGATTCCTGTAATTTTGAAGACGAAAGCTTCCGGCGTAAGAGTTATCCAGCATGCTCCGGCAAGGTAGAGAATACAGAAAAAAGACACTTCTATGCCGCGCCGAACCGCCGATAACTGGTGGCAGGCGTTGATCTCTGCTTCGATGCCGCGCGTAACTTCTGCGTCAGCACGGCGCCGTTGTGATTGTTGCTCCCGGTCGGTCACGGGTGGGGTTGAGATCGACATGGGGAATTACAGGATCCTAAGTTCGCTCCTTCTTGGGCAGTGTAAGCAGAATGCCGAAAAAGAAAACCGCAATGCAGGCGACAGCAAAGAGACTACGGGCAAATGGCACATCGAAGGTTTCACTGATGGTGCCAAAAAAGACGAGTTTGTTAATTAAACGCACTCCAAACAGCGCTAATACCGGAATGACAAGAATCCGATATTTGATCGGATCCTTGAATAATATAAGTAACACGATACCGAAGGCTATGACGTAGGAAGCGGCGAATTTGGCTGCCATCTGGAAGCTTGGATCGACCTCCGGCCGCAAACCTAGAATGAGCCCGGAGACATTCGCAAACGATTCCATCGGCAATAAAAGAGCACTGAGACCGAGCAACACATGATAAACTCCCGCTATACCAACAAAGACTTTAAATAGTTTTATTTTCATCAGGAATTTTTCAGATGTTTGCTTATCTTCTAGTTCGTGAGATAATACCTATCCCAAGCCTAATTTATGCAGTCAATAAACCGGCAATTTCACAAGAAGAATTTTCACCGTGATGCTGGCAAATTATCCACTTAGGCATGCTAGCTGGTTGGCGGCAGGGAGGCGATTCATAATCTTGACTGGCGACTGTTTTTCCCATTGCCAATTGTGGAATTGCAGCCTTATCTGAGGATGCTATAAATTAGCAAATCTTCATTACATAAATATACCCCACATGAAAGCTTTGTTTCTGGTCCCCCTTGCTTGGATTTGGGCATCTTCCCTTGCGCTCGGTATTATTAATTACGGTGTCGATAACAGTGTGACGACCGTGCATCCGGAACTGCTGCTTGGGCCGGGTGCCGCATCTGTTCCGTGGGATATAGTTGGGCGGGTTTCGCGGGAAGATGGTACCGGCACAAGTGGGTCCGCGGTTTAC
>REBV01000144.1 GCA_007692545.1 Puniceicoccaceae bacterium | reverse complement strand
CGGGTGACCGGTGCATCCGGGCGTATCGGTCGAGGGGCAAGCCCGCTCGACTACGTAGTCGGATCGGCTTGCCGTCCGACATGAAAGGGTGAATGGTATCGTATTGGCCGGATGGTTTGGATCGTTGGGTGTGGTCAACGCTGCGGGTGACCGGTGCATCCGGGCGTATCCGGTCGAGGGGCAAGCCCGCTCGACTACGCAGTCGGATCGGCTTGTGAAGTTGGGCACCCTAGTTTTTTTATACGTATGCACCAGAATCTGTCTGAAAAAATTGAATCAAACGAGTACTTTGCTTTTACCAAGAGTCAGGCGCTGGAAATCGTAAAGTCCGGACTTAATGCGGGCGATGGCTACGGCGAAGTGTGGATTCGCGATTATAATACATTCATTGAACTGTCGGCTGAGGTTTATGCCAAAGAAACACTCAAAGAAAACCTGCGGGTGTTTTTACGCTTACAGGGTGAAGACGGGAACATTGTGGATGGCTTCATCCCGAAAGAAAAAGCCACACAAACGCCGAATGGCTATGCATATATTTTGACTGATTTGGAGCCTGACTATGCCGGGCATAAAAACACGATGGAAACCGACCATGAAAGCTCATTGGTGCAGGCCGTTTACAAGTATGTGAAGCGGCCTATGAGCACATACAGCCCATGGTCAAACGGGTCAAAGCTAACAGGGGCTTTTACGAGTGGTATACGCTCGATAATAAACCCCAGGGATCCGCTACTTCCCGTGGATCGGCCGGGGTTCTATACAAAGCAATCTCTATGTTTGAAGAATATGCAGGTCAGAAACGGTTTCGACCTTGATTCTTTAGCCTGTCAGTCGTTTCATTAAGTGATGAGCAATCGAGCACAAGACTGGCTTGACCAAGCAAAGGATGATTTACGTTGGGGCGTTGCGTCGGCGGAATCGGGTTTTTATTCTCAGACCTGTTTTATCGCGCAGCAAGTAGCCGAAAAGTCTCTCAAGGCGCTGGCCTATTCCCGGGGTGCCGCTTTGGTGCGCGGTCATTCCGTTTTCCTGGTTTGTCGCGAGTTGGAAATTAATGGAGAGCTGGAGGAAGCGGCCCAAAGGCTGGATCAGTATTATATTCCGACTCGTTATCCGGATGCACAGCCAGCTGGGGCGCCGTTTCGTTTCTTCACCGCTAAGCAAGCCAAAGAAGCCCTGGAATTTGCTGAGAAATTTATAGAAAAAGCTCAGTCTGAAATACAGGAGCGTGGGCCATGAACGCGGTCATCTGGCATGATGACAAGGCGAATCAACCGCCTCCGGATTTTATAGAGCAGCTGTGTCTATTGTTGGCCAATCGCGTCGAAGCTGCTTATGTATTCGGCAGCTATGGTACTCCACAGTTTGGGCCGGATAGCGACATCGATTTGATTCTAGTGGCAAAAACCGATTTGCCCTTTGTTGAACGTCCCCAGCTGTTCAAGGACCTTTATCAAGTCCATCCGAATATTGATATGCTCGTGTATCTGCCTTCCGAATTAGAGACTCTGTTGCGTGAAGATACAGGTTTTTGGGCTTCTGTGAAATCGACTTTGCGCGAGCTGCCAATAAAGGCTTCGTGTTTTTGACCTATAGATTTTTAAATCTATGCCAATCCGGTGGGCGTCAAGTTATTGAAGGGCTTAAAAGTGGCTTGTGAAATCGGACGAAAGGAGTTTTCTTTCCGGCATGGCTTCCCGCCCCGACCTTCAGTTTGAGCTTAGCTTTTTCGAAAGCCTGCACCGGCGCATGCCGCGCGATATACGTGTGGCTTCGGCTCTGGCGCATATTTACACTCAGTCCGGGCAGATCGATGCGGGGCTGAAGATGGACCGCAAGCTGGTCCGGCTCGACCCGGAAGACCCCACAGCTCATTACAATCTGGCCTGCAGCCTGAGCCTGAAGGGCCGCCCCGCTGATGCAGTCAATGAATTACGCACGGCGGTTTCGCTGGGCTACCAGGATTTTCATTGGATGCAACACGATCCGGACCTGCAGGATCTCGCGGACTATCCGGGATTTTTGCGTCTGTTGGATGAGTTGGAGATTGGCTAAGGATTTGCTGAATGCCCAAACTTAAGTCGAGTGGCGACACCGCCGTTGTTGAAGTGATCGCCCTCTCCGGCTTTGACAAGGCCTTGGCCTACGCGGTGCCGCCCACTTGCCAGGACAGCCTACAGCTGGGCTCGCTGGTGCGCATCCCACTGCGCCGCCGCAGTGAGCTCGGAGTCGTCACCCGCTTCGGCACTGAGCAGGTCGTCCCGCCGGGCAAGCTTAAGATGCTCTTTGAAGTGGTGCAGCCCTATCCGGTGCTGCCGCCCGATCTGATGGCCCTCTTTCGCTGGGCTCAGCAATACTATGCGGCGACCCCCGAGGCTATTCTGGAGACGATGATCCCCGCTGCCATTCGCAAAGGAATGAAGCCAAAGACGCGCCGCTACATTGCCAAGGGCAAAGCGCCCACTGCCGAGGAGTTGGCCGCGCTGGAGCAGCGAGCGCCCAAGCAGGCGGCCCTGCTCAAATTTATGCGGCAGCAAGTCAAGCCACTGCCCCGGGCCGATATTCTCAAAGCGATGAAAATCAGCGCCTCCGCCTGCGATGGGCTAGTGGCCAAGGGCTTTCTGCACGAGACCGATACCGAAGAGGCCCGCGTTGCTTACGAAGATGAGCTGGGCGGGGAGGAATCGCTGGTGGCGGAGACCAAGCCGGTACTGACGGAGGAGCAGGACGCGGCGGTCAAAGCCATCCATCAAGCGATCGCGGCCGACGCTTTCAGTGTGCGCCTGCTCCACGGTGTGACCGGCTCGGGCAAAACGGAGGTCTACTTGCAGGCGATCGAGACCATTGTGGCTGAGGGCGGGGGCGTCATCTTTCTGGTGCCGGAAGTGGCGCTCGCCCCGCAAACCGTCGGTCGGGTGCGGGCTCGCCTGGAAGCGCGTGGGGTGCACACCGTGGTCTGGCACAGTCACCTCTCCGAGGGCGAGCGCTACGATGCCTGGAAGGCATTGGCCAGTGGGGAGGCTCATGTGGTGGTGGGGGCGCGCTCAGCCGTCTTTGCCCCGGTGCAGAACCTCAAGCTGATGATCGTCGACGAGGAGCATGAGCCCTCCTACAAGCAGGAAGAGTCGCCCCGCTACAACGGGCGCGACGTGGCGGTCTACCGGGCGCATATCAATCAATCCGTCTGTGTGCTGGGCTCGGCCACGCCCTCGCTGGAGTCGCTCTACAATGTGGAGCGGGGCAAGTATGCCGTGGACCGCATCCTGAACCGCGTCGACAACCGGCAACTGCCCAAGATCCACCTGGTCGATATGCGGCGCGAGGACATGCAGGGGAAGGGCGCTTCCCCCATCTCGCGCACGCTGGCCGATAAGCTGGTCGACCGCTTTGAGAAAAAAGAGCAGAGCATCCTCTTTCTCAATCGCCGTGGGTTTTCCACCAGTATTTTGTGTCCGGATTGTGGATACGTGGCTAGCTGTGAGCATTGCAGTATTCCGATGACCTTCCACCGCACGGACGGCAAGCTGCGCTGTCACCTCTGTGGCGAGAGCCGCGAGGCCCCGCATAAATGCCCGGAGTGCCGGTCGGTCAACATCCGCAAGAAGGGGCTCGGCACGCAGAAGATCGAAGACATTGTGCAGAAGATTTTGCCGCGCGCCAAAATTGTGCGGATGGATGCGGACTCCATGTCGAAGAAAAACCTCTATCGCAAGATTCTGAACGACTTCCGTATCGGCAAGATCGACTTGCTGGTCGGCACGCAGATGATCGCCAAGGGGCTGGATTTTCCCAACGTGACCTTGGTGGGGCTGGTCGATGCCGACAAATCGCTCCACGTGGAGGACTTTCGCGCGGCGGAGCGCACCTTTCAGTTGATCGTGCAGGTGTCGGGCCGCTCCGGGCGGGGCGACCGCGCGGGTGAGGTGGTGATCCAGACCCACACGCCGCATGCGCCGCCCATTCAGTTTGCCCGCAAGTCCGACTTCGACGGTTTTCAGCTGGAGGAGCTGGAGCAGCGCCGGGAGTTCAACTACCCCCCGTTCCGGCATTTGATCCGCCACCTCTTTCGCGGGCGCAATCCGGACAAGGTCAACTTCTACATCGAGCAATGGCTCAAAGTAATGGAAAAAGAGATGGCGGGCCAGCTGGAGATCCGCGGCCCCGCACCCGCCCCGATCGAAAAGATCCGTGATGAGTATCGCTTCCAGCTCTGGTACTTCGCCCCCAGCGCCAGCCGCGTGATCGGGCAGATCGCCGCCCTGCGCGAAGCGTTTAAGATGGATAAGGATGTGATCGACCTGATCGATGTCGATCCGATGAATATGTCATAGTGCTAGAGAACTGCATTAATATCGCAAAAAATTTGCGTTAAGGGTTGACGCGGCAACAGCGGGGGTTTTGCTTGGCCGTGTTCAAAAACAACCAATTACCAATAAACGATATGAAAACAGCACAATACATACTATCCTTGGGGGCGGCATTGCTGGCCCTGCCTTTAAGTTCGGTGGCCAATATCAACTTCACCGGAGGCGAGGGTGACTTAACCTTTTTCTACGAGAGTCAGAATGGTCCCGGCGGCACTTGGCACTCGGTATTTCGTAATAAGCCGGGGAATACTTCCGCCACGGGTTTGGATAACTCCTTTGGTGGTTTTACAGGTCAGGTCGGAGGCGGCGCGGATTTTACCTTTGCGAGCCTGACGGTGCAGATGATCGGCTTGCAAACTTTCAACGTGAATGGCACGGATTACTTCATTTTCGCGGCCAATGGGTCTTCGATTTATGATGAGGTAGGGCCTGACTTGGGCATCCGCACACGGTTAAGGGAGAACGAGGAAACGCTCTTTGGTGCAGGCGCCACGAATGCGAATCAATTCGATTTCGATCCTGATGGAGACATCGGTTTTCGCATGACTTTGGATATGAACGCCTCTACCTTCAACGGCGTCAGCCTGGATGATCCCGGCAACACAGCAGCATTTGCTCTTTTTGGTTGGACTGAGTTTGGGGATCTTGGTGAGGTTCGCTATGAAACGGGTGCTGGTGATATTACCAATGACTGGTCTAGCTGGGGGCATACGCACTGGCACTGGGGCTTCTCCGAGGTGGGCGACTACACCTTGGTCTTTGATATTGAAGGCATCGGCGGAACGTATGGTGCTTCGGCATCGGCTTCGCAAGTGGCCATCAATTTTGCGGTGCCGGAGCCAAGCATGGCGGCCACGATTGTTGGCTTGGTTGCATTGCTGACCGTATTTGGTCGTCGCCGCAACTAGGTGCTTGCGGGCATCTCGCTGAGTGCCGAGAGTTTTTCCACCACGGGCCGTCCTCGATACGAGGTCGGCCCGTTTTCATATGGTAGCAACATGGTCAGCCAATCCGAGAAGACAGCATCATCGATCCGGGGCCCGGAGGCATTGCCCGGCCCGGGCTTGCTTGTATTCGTATTGTGCGCGCTAAGTGGGGCGACTGCGCTCGGGCACCAGCTTTTGTGGACGCGGCGGATGGTGGATGTGCTGGGCGGCACTTCGGAGTCGGTCTCGCGGGTGCTGGGCTGCTTTTTTCTGGGCTTGGCGCTGGGCTCGGCCGCCGCTGCCTGGCGGGCGGGTCGATTGCGGCGGCCTTTCCGCTTGCTGGCTGGCCTGGAGGGGCTGACGGTGCTGTTGGTGCTGCCTTTCCTCTTCCTGCCGGGAGCGGTCGAAGCGGTCTGGCTTTGGCTGGGGCCGGAGCGGGCTCTGGGCTGGCCAGGTGCCTGGGTCAAGACGGCTGCCTCGCTGCTCGGGGTGGGGCCGCCGGCCTTTATCATGGGCTGGTTTTTGCCCACGCTCTGCCGGGGGGGCTGGGGGGGCTCGGGGGGGGCGGCGGACAAGAGCCGGCTGCGCTGGCTCTACGGGGCCAACACCCTGGGGGGGGTGCTGGGGCTCTGCTTGATCAGCCTGTGGGCTTTGGAAACTCTGGGGGTGCGGGGGGCATTTTTTCTGCTGTGCGGGCTGCACGGCCTGGCGCTGTTCGGCTTGCTCTGCTTGGATTGGAAAAATGGGGCGGTGCCTGTGAGGGCGGCAGAATCGACGGCCAAGCCCTTGGGCTTGACACCGGAGCTCAAGGTCTTGCTCGGCTTATCCTTTTTCTCGGGCTTTGCCGTGCTGGCCTACGAGGTGGTGGTTTTGGAGATTACGCTGCTGGTGGCACCGCTCTCTTTTCATGCGCCGGCTATCTTGCTCGTGGGCGTTATTCTGATGCTTGGGCTTGCCTCGCTCTGTGCCATCCGGGTGCGGCGGATTGAGCGGAGCTTGCCTCGCTTGATCGGGCTGACTGGCTGGGCCACGGTGGTGAGCTCGGCAGTTTTCCTCTATGTGGCTCGTCAATCCGGCGGTCTGCCACCCATGCCGGACTTCGCTTCGTTTTGGATACGGCTGTTTGTGCTCTTTTTCGTCGGCTTCGGGCCCGCATTGTTTCTGGCGGGCTTTCTGTTTCCGCTGCTGTCGGTCCTTTGGGCCCGGGCCTCGGGAGGTGGGGCTCAGGCCTGGGGCTGGCTCTTGGCCGCAAATGGGTTGGGCGGCTTCCTTGGCGCGGAGTGCGGCTACCGGCTGCTGATGCCGGGCCTTGGACTGCATGGCGCAGTCGGTCTGATCGGGGTGGGCTACTTGGGGGTGGCGCTCTTTCTGCGGCTGCGCGCGGGGCGGCGCTGGGTGCCCCAAGCCCTTGGACTGGGTCTGGTCGGAGCCATGGCCCTCACGCTCACGCCGCGGCTGCCCGTGGTCAACCCGTCGCTACCCTTTGAGCTTCTCTGGTCGCGCAGCGGGGCCGATGGCACGGTCGCCGTGATGGGAGGTCCGCCGATTGGGCGCGGCATCCTCGTCTCCAATCAGTATTTTCTGGGCACGGTGGGGGCGCGCTTCGATCAGGAGCGGCAGGGGCACTTGCCCCTGTTACTGCATCCAGCCCCCAAGCGGGTGGCCTTCCTCGGTATGGCGACCGGGAGCACCCCCTTTGCAGCGACGCGGCATGCGGCGGTTGAAGCGTTTTCCGCCTATGAAATCTCGCCGCTGGTGGTGGAGGCCGCGCAGCAGTTTTTTGAGGAGCTATCGGGGCCGCTCTTTCAGGATGCACGCTTCACCCTGCGGGTGGAAGATGCCCGCCTTGGCATGGTGGCGCAGCCCGGTGCTTATGATGTGGTGATCGGCGACCTCTTTCTCCCCTGGGGGCCGGGGGCGGGGCGACTCTACACGCGGGAGCACTTCGCCACAGTCGGCCGGGCCCTGCGACCCGGCGGCTTGTTTGTGCAGTGGCTGCCACTTTTTCAGCTCAGTCAGGAGCATTTGGACTGCATTGAGGCGACTTTCCGCACTTCCTTTACCGAGGTGGACTGGTTTATCGGCGGCTTTGAAGGCAGCTATCCGATGGCGGCACTGGTCGGCTGGAAGGAAGGGGGCCGTCTGGACTGGGCAGCCGTGGCCGAGCGTGTGGCGGCGGAGCGACCACGCTTGCAGGACCCGCTGCTGCGGCAGGTCGAAGGCCTCCAGCTCTTGCACCTCGGGGGCTCCGTCAAAGCGGCCTCCGGCAGGATCAATACCCTGGACAATGTCTTTCTCGAACGTGTCGCCTCGCGCGATCGGGTGGCACCGCCGCCGGGCTTCGGCTATTTGCAGGGCAGCGCGTTCGCCGATTGGGCACGGATTCGGGCCGATAGCAATCAACACAATGCGGAGCGTGCGCTCGCCTTGATCGACTGGCATCTGGGCAATCCACGCGTGCGCAATTTGAGTCTGGGCATGAATCGTTATCTGCCGACTGCGCTACTGGAAGACGGCGGGAGCGATTGGGCGCAGTGGCCGGGGCGACCGCCGGTCCTGCTCAATCCTCCAGCAAGATAACACGCAAGCGGAGAAAGCGTGCGGGAGCGGACTCAATCGAGTCGTTCAAAACTGCGCGGACGAGCGGGGTGTCATCGTGATCGAGACCGGCTGGCTCCCAGGTAAAGTCCTCGTCCGCCACGAGGGTTGACCAAGTGCCAGTCAAATCATGGGTCGCTTCGACTTGGTAAATGAGGTCCGAGCGGTCATCGCGTTCCGGCTCACCGCCGGGGAAGCGGAACTGCAGTGCGGGGTAGCGCTGGCCGGCATCCTGCATGAAGACCATACGGGGCAAGTCGGCGGATGCAGGCTGTGCCGGATTGAGATCGAGGGCGTAGGCCAGCAGGTTGGAGATGCCCGGCGCGCCGGTGGGAGCGTCAAGCGCCGCTTCGGGCTCGACTGCTTCCTTGCCGAAGTGGCGGACCTGCCACCACTGATAGGGCCGCGGATCGATCAGATAGATATAATCCGAGGATACACTCGCAGCGGGGGTGGTGGTTCCAAATAGATCGCCCGCAGCAGCAAAGGTGAGTCGGTAGATTCCCGGCTCGCTGAAGCCCCAAATCCGGTGCAGGTGAGCGTTTATTCCCATTGAGATGCCGCCGTAATTACCCGCTTGGCGGGTACTATCGATCAGCGGCGGATTGTTGGGGTTGAGCCAAACTAGCATATTGCCGGGCCCAGCAAATGCGGTTAATTTCAGTTCAAAGGGTGTTTCCACGTCTCCAAAATCAACACCGTAGGCAGAGAAGCCGTGATATATCCGATCGCCTGGATTAGAGCTAGGAAGTAGATAGACGGGGTCACCTTGCTCGCCAAGTGCCGAGTAGTCGGATGAAAGATTCGGAAGAACAGCAAGGTGATTTTGCCGGATCCAAAACAGGCTCTCATCGGACGGGATATTATTGTCCTGATTTTCGTCCTCCACCAGGGCAGTGGAAAGCGTCTGGGTAGCCGGATCGAAGCTGACGTTGATCTCTACGTGTTCGTTGGTAAAGACGTTGAGCCCGTTCCACTGTACGATTTGCCCGTGCGAAAGGGCGGGGGTGAGGAGGCAAGCGCTTACAGAGACGCCTGCAGCGATCAGATGTAACTTTGCCATGGGTCTGTTTGCTTAATGGGTCCGGAAGCCCTCGGGGTTGGCGATATTGATTCCGGAATCGGTCCAGTTCTTGACCTCGCGCGCTTGGAAATTTGACACACTGCCATCGGCGAAAAGGTAGTTGGAAGAGCCGTTGGTCCGGTCGTTGGCGCGGGCACCACTGCGGTGCAAGTCTGGCGAGATATCGTTGGTGACCCGCGACCAACTGTTCCAGCGTCCCGCGTGGGTATGGTCGTTGGTTGCCGAAAAGCCGACTTGGTTTGGGTCGTCACGGACAGCCCCGGTGAAGGCGAGGATGGTGCGGCTGGGCTCGTTGAGGCGAAGCAGGCTGGGCTCCGGCCCCGAGGGCAAGCCGGTAAAGCCGTCGGTCTTTTGCAGAAAAACCAGATCGTTGAGAATGTAAGTAGTGGCTGCACGGTGTCTGCGCTTGTTCTCAAACTGCGGGTCCGCCGGTGAAACCCGTACCTCATCGACGTTGCCGAGGTATTCAGCGATGGTGAAGATCCATGATTCCTCTTCGTCAATACCGTGGGCGATTTTTGGCAAACGGCCCGAATGCTCGTTGGCATAGCTCCGTATGCCGAGACCGATTTGCCGCATATTTGAGGCGCAGTTGGCTTTTTCCGCAGACGAGCGGACACCCTGCATCGCAGGCACGAGCACCGAAGCCAATATACCGATCACGGCACTCACAACCAAAAGCTCGATCAGGGTGAAACCACCTGGATCGTTGCGTTGGCTGCTTTGTTTTTCTAGCTTCATCGGGATACTGTCGCCATTTTAGCCTGGAATTCAATCCAAAAACGCAAAAGTTTTGCAACTGATTGCAGGTTTTTACAGTGCCTGCGTCCCAAGTGGGTGTAAGACTTAAGAGCTGGGGAGGGGACTGGGGTGATCGTGTGTAGCGCAAGCGCTTGCAGCAGGACGGAGGCGGAGTAAGATCACGCAGGCATGAGACCTCAGACTTGTGTGCCTGCCATTGTGCTGCTTTGTTGGCTCGATGAAGAACGACCGCACCCTGCTACAAATCAAATCAGCGGCTGCATTGATCCTGCCCATGGGCGGTGTGTTCGAGCTGTCCACTATCGAGGTGGACCAGTCGTTCCTTTCGGATGCAGAGCGGGCGCTGATTGAGACTTGGGCGGTGCCACGGCAGCAGGAGTTTGCGGCGGGGCGACTCTGTGCGCGGCGTGGCCTGGCAGCATTGGGCCGACCGGCGGTGCCCTTGCTACGCGATGCCGATGGCTTACCGCTTTGGCCGCCGGGGGTGGTGGGCTCGATCACGCACAGCCGGGGCATCGCCGCCGCTGCTTTGCGTCCAGCAGACGGGCCGGATACACTGCTGGGCCTCGACCTGGAAAAGACCAACCGGCTCAGCGCTGCCGCCAGTCGGCGCGTGCTTCATCCGCGGGAAGTAGGATTCGCCGCGGGCGACCAGCGGCGGGCTTCAGTCCTGTTCAGCTTGAAGGAAGCTTTTTATAAGGCGCAGTTTCCCCGCTGGCGCACACCGGGCAATTTCCACGATTTGGCGCTTTCGGTCGATCTGGCGGCTGGTCGCGCGGTGGTCGTTGACCTGGCCCCGTGCTTTGATCCGATACTGGCCGGGCTGGAGTTTCGCTTTTGTCTGGTGGACGATTATGTGCTGAGCCTGTGTTGGTCGGAAGCGGCTTAGGGGCGACGGAGGGGCTTGTTGTGAGGTCGCGCTTTGGGTGGGTGGCTTGAGCCTTGAAAAATACGGCATTAACAGATTGCCGTTTGCTGTTTTCCTTACCTCGGTCGTTATCTTGGCTGCCTTGGTGGCCGTCTGACAAGTCTGCACCTGGCCGATGAAGGTTTTTTTTAAGCAACCGCCGCAGCGTCGCTTGGCGTGGGCAGGCTTTCGCTGAAGCTAAGTTTCACCCAGCTCAGCATCTCCAGGTTGCGAATCGTTTCGGCTAGGTTCACCCTCTTCTGTTCATTCTTTTGCCAGGGCTTCTTCCATTCCAAAATATAGTTGAACAGGTCTTGTTCCGACACCGTATCTTTTTCCGTCGCACGTTCCGATTTCAATTTCTGCACCGCGAAAATCACAGTGGCGATCTCTTCCGCCTGATCTGTGTTTTTGATGCGACTGAAAAGGTCGACTGTTTTTTCAATTTTACTCCTGAATTGCTGGATTTGTGAGTGATACTCCTTGCGGTCCTTGGGGTAAGCGGGGCCAACTTTAATGGCAGTCATTTTCCCCAGCTGAGTCTCAACCACCCAGTTTTTGTTGGCTAGAACACTGATGGCCTCTTTCACCTCGTTTGCGTAGGGGCCGTAGCTGTTACGCTCAAACTGGAAACCGGTATCGAGACCCAGTTTCGTCATGATGTAGCAGATCTTCTGGAAGATGACGCGCCCGACCGGGTTGGCGTAGGGCTGTGCTTCCAATTGGCTAAGCACTTCGACCAGAGCTGCCCACTCGGGGCGCAGCTTTTCGCGTCGCTTACCCTTTACTAGAAATTCACCCTGCAATTCACTGTCCAGAAAATCCGTTGTAATCAGTTTTTTGGAAGTCCCATAGGGCGCATAAATTTCCACGGGTATATCCAGCTTATTTAGCTTTTGCTGGTATTGAGTGTCTGGGGTCGTCATCTGAAAATTGTGTGTATTTGCGAC
>REBV01000153.1 GCA_007692545.1 Puniceicoccaceae bacterium | reverse complement strand
TTATGTGTAACCGATGTCCTTGTGTAACTTGTAACCTATGTCATTGGGTCATACCACCTCGACTTCGTGCAGCGCGAAAGCGCCCCCATCGGTGCGGTCCTCGATCGACTCCAGCAGCGGCTCAATCCGTGGCTGGGCGAGCCGCGCCGGAAGGTCAGTCCGAGGGGGTCGACCCTGGTTTACCGCTTTTCATCAGAAAGTCCGCCGGTGGTTCAGCTTCGGCTGAAGATCGAAATCAACACGCGCGAGCATTTCCAACTGCACCCGCTGCAAGCACTGCCTTTTGCAGTGGATACACGCTGGTATCAGGGCGAAGCCACCATCGCCACCTATGCCCCGGAAGAGTTGTTGGGCACTAAGATTCGCGCCCTCTACCAGAGACGCAAGGGGCGGGACCTCTTTGACCTTTGGCACAGCTACGAACTAGGCGTATTGGATCCCGCCAAAACGGTGCCCGTTTTTCTGCGATACATGGAGGCAGAGCAGCATCCGGTCTCCGGAGAGATCTTTGCGGAGAATCTTCAAAGTAAACTGAACCACCCTGGCTTTTTATCGGATACCCCGCCGCTGCTGCGTCCGGGGATTTCCTACGACCCTCAGAAAGCGGCCTATTTTTTCTCCGAGCGGCTACTTCCGCTGATGCCGACGCCCAATTAAGCACTTTTCTCCGCGCTCCTTCATGCCCTACGCAATCTTCTAATCCAGCAAATCGAAAACATCGTGCGACGACTCAACCAGCAACGCCCGGACACCGCGGTAAATGCCAAAGAAGGCGGAGCAAGCAGCGACCGCATCCGCGTCTGCTCGATCAACGCCACCACCGGCCTCGAGGCCGGAATCGTTTTCATCATGGGGATCGACCGGCTCTTCGACCGCGAGCGATCACAAGGATTTTGCTGTGACAGAGAGAGCCTACGCCGCGATGCAGAGCGGTGCCGAAGAGCTGCATGCCACCCTGCTCTATTTCAAAGAAAACCGACAGAAGCTGAAAGGCATCTTCGAAGTCGCCCGCAAGCAAGCAACCCGCGCCTCCGGCGACATCGATGAAGCCCAGTTGCGTTGCGCCTTCATTCAAATGGTCGAAAACTGACTCCCCCAAAAGCCATCGTTCAACATCGACGACATCGAAACCATGCTCGACTGGCTGCTGGGAAATTGCCTCTAGCACGCACCGTCATCGCCGAAGCCATTGAAACCGTCGACCGCGAGTTCCACCACGAGACCCGCAGCAGTGGATTTTAATCATCCTTCATCCCTCATCCCTCTCAAAGTCCTCCCCCCGGCGTCTATAGAGCGAGCTCGTAGCGCGCACTGCGCCCGGCACCCACTGGCAAGAGTGCGCCCATCGCCACAAGCTCCTGCAAATCACGCGTCGCCGTCGCTTTCGACACCTCGGTGAGGTTTTTATATTTACGCGCGTTGATGCCACCTTCGAATCCGGTCGGCCCCGCTTGCAGCATTCTTTGAATCACCTTTACCTGCCGCTCATTGAATTTGCCCCGGAAACGATCGAAGAATTGCGCCTTCTTGAGGACGAAAACCACCAGGGATTCAGCCTGCTCCTGTGCCTCGACAATTGTCCGCACAAAATACTGAACCCACTCCGTCACTTCGTTCGACCTTTGTGCTTGTTTTAGCGCATCGTAATATCCGGCACGATTCGCCTCAATCGCCCTCGAAAGGCTGAGGAGAACCGGTCGCCCCAGGCCTTCAGAGAGTGCCTTTTCAGCAATCGCCCGACCGATCCGCCCATTGCCATCTTCGAACGGATGAATGCTCTCGAAATACAAATGCGCCAGGGCCGATCGCACCGGTGCCTGCTTGATCTCACGCCGACTGGCATCAAACCAAGCAATAAAACGCTGCATCTCAGCGGGCACCTGCGCCGAGGGAGGCGCTTCGAAGTGCACCACCGGCTTGTCAATTCGCGGCGAAATCACCCGCATGGGTGTCTCGTGTCTGCGCCAGCAACCCACCGCTTGCCCACGCACACCCTGAAACAAGGTCTTGTGCCAGGCAAACAAGAGCGCATCACTCAACGGCAGATCCCACGTCTCACGCACCTGAACCGCCAGCTCCGCAGCACCCACCGAACGGATGTCACGCACCGGATCCGCCACGACATTCAAGCCCAGTTGCTTGCGAACCGAGGACGCCACATCCGGCCGACTCAAATACTCGCCCTCAATCTCCGAAGTCTTCATCGCCTCCGTAATGAGGATATCCACCACCGCCTCATCCCGAGTCCCCTCCGGCAACGCCCGCAGCAGACCACCCACCTGCCCCGCCTTGTCAGCAAAAACAAGCAAGTCCTCCTCAATCTGCCCCGAATCGAAACAAAATTCAGGCCAATCCGCCTGTTGCCAGTTATACTCCATGAGCCGAATCTACCCTCTAATCGGCTCACGTAAAGCTTATTAAATGAGCCGATTAATCGCCTTAATCGGCTCATGCCATCGCGTAAAAAGCTTCCATCGCCCCCTTTGATCAATTCCTAACATCGACGACCTCGATTTAAACGAGCAGCGAAAGAGGGCTGAATTGTCCGCTGAAAAACCTTTCGAAAAAAGATGAACGCTCAGGAACCAAACCGCCGATCATGAGGGAACAGTCATCAGAGGACAGAAGGCACCGGAGTAAGGAGTCCTGAGTCTCGCGCATGTGCTCCGATCAAAGAAGAGGGCCGGAGCTATTTGCGTGATGGGCAACCCAGCCCGACAACCCGTCCCAATCGCGGGATAAACCCGCTCCACCACGAGAAAAACCGTAGCGGAGATTGGATGCCCCGATTGGAGACAGACGGAGCGCCTTCCCTTCAAGAAGGAAGGAGTTGATTCTTGCGTGTCCGAATGTTACGCGGCAAAAAAAACCTGCGCGCGAATCCTAATTTCATCGAAGATTAGCAAGCAACAGACCCCTACCTTCATACCACAAAAATTCCGATCTTTCCGCCTTGACTCCAACTTTTGTGTAGTAAATACTACACATATGATTCGGGAGTTTGGACAATACATCCGCGCACAGCGCTGCCGGAGCGATTCGGCTTGGGGAGAGCGCTCGCTACGGCGCTTTGCAGAGCACGTTGGTCTTGAGCCCTCTTATTTGAGCAAGATCGAACGGGGCATCGAAGCACCTCCGAGCGAAGCTACCATCCTGCGTATTGCCGATGCCCTCGAAGAGGATCCCGACGTCCTGCTGGCGCTCGCAGGCAAGGTGAGTGCGGATCTCCGCGCCATTATCTGCAAACGCCCGCAACTTTTTTCCAAACTCTTAAGAGAACTCAAGTCCATGCCAGACCATGCGATTTTGCGCCTATCGCGCGAAGTCACCGACGGGAAATGGTAACCATCAACCAGAAAGACACTATGATCGAACTCCGCAACGACTGCCTGAAAATTGCTTTTCCGGAAATTCATCCGGATGCCAAAGCCCATATCCATTTTAAAAGGACCCTCCGCATTCCGGACGATGGATCCACCTACCCACTGCCGCCGGGCTTGGGGAATTTTCAATTACGCCACATCGAAGACTATGCAGACAGCCTGCCGAGCCACTGGCTTGAAAAGGGCGGCGTGATGATGCCGATGTATCAGTCCGAAGCCCTCTGGCTAAACTTTGATGGCGACTACCCGATGGCGATAAAAATCGGCACGGGTAAAATTAACGCCATCAGTGGAGAATCCTGGTGTAAGGGCCTGCGCCGACAGAAAGACAACCCCCGCACCTGGCAGAACCCTGATTATGCGCAAGACCAGGACTATCTCGTCATCCCGGAGCAACCCTGGCTCGATGGTTACTGCGTCGAGCGCGGCGTAATTCGCCAGTTTGTCGCCCAACCGATGGGCCAAGGATACACCGTCGAAGAGCAACTCCGTGGAACTACCGAAGGGGGCCTCCAAATTGAGGTGTTTCCCATGAAAGCCGCACGCTGGGAGACCATTCTGAAAAAGCGTGCGATGCGACCAACTTTTGAAGACCGTCCTTTCGTGTGCGAAAGCAATTGTCCGGAAATGGGCCTGGCCGCCGGCGGCCGGATGAAGCAGGAGATTTATCGCGACCCCTACCGGGCGGAAGACTGAGATATGCCCCATTCGAGCCGCTGCTGGGTTCACCTCACCAATGCCGCTACATGGGAAAACATCACCGGCTACCCGCCGCCCCACGAGGCAGCTTCGACCAAAACCTACGTGAATGCGGGTCTGCCCTGGTTTGATTACTACTCCGAAACGCCGGCTATTGGTGGCAGCAAAAAATTGGCGGGCGTAAAATCCATCTCTGAATTTCCAGTCGAAAATGAAGATGCTTTTGAACCGGGCTTCGTCAGCACCATCCATAAAAAAGACCATTCAGGAGAAGACTCATCCGAGGAAGAGGTGCCCTTCTAGCCAAAAAGATTTTCGCGCGAATACATCCGCAGCTATTGGATTGCCTACATTCCACGTAAACCTACTCTTCCTAAGCCAACCCCACACCGCGGTAAATGCCAAAGAAGCCGGAGCAAGCAGCGAACGCATCCGCGTCTGCTCGATCAACGCCACCACCGGCCTCGAGGCCGGTATCGTCTTCATCATGGGGATCGAGCGGCTCTTCGACCGCGAGCGCGACCTGCAACTCGACGAAGCCGACCGCCCCTAACTCACCCGCCGCCACACCCGGAAGATATACATGGCACTGACCCGCGCCATGCGGCAGTGCATCGTCTGTTTTCGCCGCGAGGCCACGCGTAAAATCCTCGGCAGCTTATAGAACCACCGCCCCAAGCACCCAAACCGAAAACCGACGAACCGAAAACCGAACAACTGCCCACCGGGCACCCCCACCAATGTCCCACCCCCGATGGTAACATCAGTTTTTCAGTGATCGGTTCTCCAGTTTCCAGGTGACCAGTTTTTAAGTTCTCCAGTTCTCCAGTGACCGGTTCCCCAGTTTTATTATTTATCAGTCATTAGTAATCAGTCATTTTCCCCTCCAATACTCCAAAACTCCATCATTTCATCATCCCCCTCCCCACCATGCTCCACGCGCTCTCCCCTCCCATACCCTTCTCCGTCTTCGAAGCCTGCATCGCCGCTCAGCCCGATGGCTATGTCCTGCTGGAAGGGCGCCGCAACATTCCCGCCGACTTCGCGGCCCGGGCCGAAGCGCTGGCCCGCCACCTCGCGACCCACTTCCCGAAACTCCGTTTCCGCTCCGGCAACGCCACCGGCTCGGATGAAGCCTTTGCCAAGGGCGTCCTCGCCGTCGACCCCCGCCGCCTCCATGTCGTCGCGCCCTATAAAACCCACCGCAAGCGCTACCGCCATGCCGACGCCCACTACGACTCCCCGGATACCCTCATGACGCTCGCCGAAGACGCCCTACGCCTTCCAAAATTCCTGGGCCACCTGGCTGACGGAGTGAGCCGCAGCCCGCACTCAGTCATTAAACATTAGTTATTAGTCATCCGCCCCATGCCGAAAAAAACCACACCACTCACTTTCGAAGTTGACCTCGATTTGATCGAGCAGCTCCACGCATTCAAAGCCAGCGAATTAGTTGGGAGTTAGAGTCGAAACATGAATATTTTGCTCAATGACAGAATCTTCTTCTTATTTACGACAGCCACCCCCAGTGTTCAGTCGCCGGAAGATAGCAAGCAAGCTACCCAAGTTTTTTTACAACGTCAAAAATTCAACGCTTTGCCCTCAAACCCTGAAAATAGCCGTTGAGTTCACGCTCCCATTTTCATCTCTTCAAAAAATAGCATATTCAGAATGGACCAAGCCACTCACAATAAAATCGTCTCTTTCATTTGGGGCATCGCCGATGACGTCCTCCGCGACCTCTTCAAGCGAGGCAAATACCCGGACGTCATCCTCCCCATGTGCGTCCTCCGCCGTCTCGACGCGGTCCTCGAACCGACCAAGAAAGATGTCCTTGAAACCCGTAAGATGCTCGACGATGCCGGAATCACCGAGCAATCCGCCGCCCTTTGCGCCGCCTCCGGCCACGCATTCTACAACACCTCCAAATTCACCCTGCGCGACCTGAAATCGCGTGGCAGCCAGCAGCAACTACTCGCCGACTTCGAAGACTACCTGAACGGGTTCTCACCGAACGTGCAGGACATCCTGGAGAATTTTAAATTCCGCAATCAACTCTCCACGCTCTCCAAGTCCGACTCCCTCGGCACCCTCATAGCCAAGTTCCTCGACCCGGAAATCGACCTCACACCCGCTGGTATCGACAACCACTCAATGGGCACCGTCTTCGAGGAACTCGTCCGCAAGTTCAACGAGGAAAACAACGAGGAGGCCGGCGAGCACTGGACGCCGCGTGACGCCGTGCGCCTGATGACCAATCTGGTCTTTCGACCTATCGCCAAGGAACTCAAGTCCGGCACCTACCTGCTCTACGATTGCGCCTGTGGCACCGGCGGGATTCTCACGGAGGGAGAGGAAACCCTGCAATCGCTCGCCGCCGACCTTAATCTGCAGATCGCCGCACAGCTCTACGGCCAGGAGATCAACCCAGAGACCTTCGCTATCTGTAAGGCCGACATGCTGTTGAAGGGTGAGGGCGAGAATGCCGATAACATTATCGGCGGCGCAGAATGGTCGACCCTCTCCCATGATGCCTTCCCGGCCATGTCTTTTGACTTCATGATGGCCAATCCGCCCTACGGGAAGAGCTGGAAAAAGGATCTGGACCTCATGGGCGGCAAAGACGGCCTGCGCGACCCCCGCTTCAAGGTCATGCACGCGGGTGAGGAGCTCTCGCTCATCACCCGCACCAGCGACGGCCAGATGCTCTTCCTCGCCAATATGGTGGCGAAGATGCAGCACGACACTCCTCTGGGCAGCCGCATCGCCGAGGTCCACAACGGTTCCTCCCTTTTCACCGGCGACGCAGGCCAGGGCGAGAGCAACATCCGCCGTTGGATCATCGAAAACGACTGGCTCGAGGCCATCGTCGCCCTCCCGCTCAACCTGTTCTACAATACCGGCATCGCCACCTACATCTGGGTGCTGTCCAACCGCAAGCCCGACCACCGTAAGGGCAAGGTCCAGCTCATCGACGCCTCCCAGTGGTTCAAGCCCCTCCGCAAAAACCTCGGCAAGAAGAACAGCGAACTGTCTGCCGACGACATCGAACGCATCACCCGCAGCTACCTCGACTTTGAGGAGACCCCCGAGTCGAAAATCTTTCCCAATCAAGCCTTTGGCTACTGGAAAGTGGTCGTCGAGCGCCCGCTCCGCCTCCACAGCCAGCTCAGCCCTGCCCGTATCGAGCCGCTGCGCTTCGCCTCCGGCGACGAGGACATCCGCACCGCCCTCTACGAGGAGTTCGGCGACGAGCTCTTCACCAGGTTCAAGACAATCTCGGACCAACTGGAAGCGCGCCTCACCAACTGGGGCGATGACGACGAGGAGGACGGCGACGAGGAGGACGGCGAATCCAAGAAAAAGGGGCTTTCGGACAAAAAGAAAAAGAAACTCCTCGACCCGAAGACCTGGGAACGCGACGGCCGCCTGTTCGATACAGCCAACTCCCTGCGCGACGAACTCGGCGGCGACCTCTTCGAAGACCACAACATCTTTCGCGAGCGCGTAAACGAGACACTGAAGCAACTCGGGTTCAAACTAACCGCGCCCGACCTAAAGCTCATCCTCAAGGCCGTGAGTTGGCGCGATGAGAACGCACCACCGGTCATCGCCAAGATCCACAAACCCGGCAAATCCCAGCCCGATCCCTTCCACGGCCTCTACGAAACGAAGGTCGCCGGTAAAACCTGCGTCGTCGAATACGAGACCGACAGCGACCTTCGCGACACCGAGCAGGTCCCGCTCTTGGAAGAAGGCGGCATCGAGGCCTTCATCCGCCGCGAGGTGCTGCCCTATACCCCGGACGCCTGGGTAAAAAAGGGTGCCACCAAGATCGGCTACGAAGTTAGCTTCACCCGCCACTTCTACAAGCCCCAGCCACTCCGCACGCTCGAAGAAATCCGCGCCGACATCCTCGCCGAGGAAGAAGCCGCCGAGGATTTGCTGGGCGAACTGCTGAAAGGGGGCAAAGCATGATGGCTCCCTGTTTAACTCTGCCTTGCTTTTGGCCTTCAATTACCCCCCATATTAAACGCAAACTTTAACATGGCCGCATTTTCGCCCCATATATCACCCTGCCTGCAATGAGCGAAACCTCTCCATCACTCCCGGAAAACCGCAACCGTGCCGGACGCTACGTCTCCCAGGCCACGGGCTATCGGGCATTTTTGCCGGAACCTTTGCCGCCTGATCCTCCAATCCGCCTGGAAGGCACCCTGCAGTCTCTCTTGTCACAGGCCGATCGGGCGCTTGGGCGTCTCGATGGTTCCATTCAGACCCTCCCCAATCCGGATCTCTTTGTCTTCATGTATGTGCGGAAAGAGGCTGTTCTCTCTAGTCAGATCGAGGGCACGCAGAGCTCCCTGCAGGATCTTCTCTCAGCAGAGGCAAAGATGTTTTCTTCCGAACTACCCTCCGATGTCGATGAGGTAGTCAACTATGTCAGCGCGATGAACCATGGTCTCGCACGCCTCCGCGAGCTACCGGTTTCCGTCCGCTTGATCAAGGAGATCCATGAACGGCTTCTCCACGGCGTGCGGGGTGCTCAACTCACTCCGGGCGAACTCCGCACCTCTCAAAACTGGATCGGCTCCGGCGGCTGCACGCTGAATGAGGCCACCTTTGTGCCACCTCCGCCCCACGAAGTGCCCGCCGCCTTGGGCAGTTTGGAAAATTTCCTGCACTCCGGCAGCGATCTGCCCCAGCTCGTGCAGATCGGCCTGGCTCATGTCCAGTTCGAGACGATCCATCCCTTCCTCGATGGTAATGGCCGCGTCGGACGCCTGCTGATCACCTTCCTGCTCTGCCAGCGCGAGATTCTCCTCAAACCCGTCCTATACCTCTCCCATTTTTTCAAACGCTACCGCAGCGCATACTACGAGCACCTGCAGGCCGTGCGCGATCACGGACAGTGGGAAGCATGGCTGGAATTCTTCCTGCGCGGCGTCTGCGAGGTCAGTCGTGAAGCCACCGAAACCGCTCGCCGCATCCTGGCCCTGCGCGAAGACCACCGCACCGCCGTCACCACCCGCCTGGGTCGTGCCGCTGGCAATGGTCTCCGCGTCCTGGAGTCCCTCTATCAGCGCCCCGTCGTCACCGTTGCCGAAGTGAAAGAACTCACCGGCACCACCTATACCGCCGCCAACAATCTCGTCTCCAACCTCACCGACCTCGGCATCCTCGCCGAAGCCACCGGCTACAAGCGCAACCGCGTCTTCCGCTACCAGCCCTACATCGATCTTTTCGGAGACGAGCCGTCTCAACCAACTGAACACATCTCATGAAGGAAATCCTGGGCAAAGCTAAAACCATCCGCGAGCTGCTCGGCGGCGCGAAGTATTCCATCGACTACTACCAGCGCGAATACCGCTGGCAGACCAAGCAGATGAGCGAACTGCTAGAAGACCTCACTGGCAAATTCCTCGAAAGTTTCGATTCGGACGATGAACGCGGAGCCGTCGAGGGTTACGGCCACTACTTCCTAGGCTCCATCATCATCAGCGACCGCGACGGACAGAAGTTCATCATCGACGGCCAGCAGCGGTGCACCTCGCTCACTTTGCTCCTCATCTACCTCCACCGGAGCCTCTCGGATGAGGAGGAGAAAAAGCAGCTCGCCGACCTGATTTTCTCCCAGAAATTCGGCAAACGCTCCTTCAACCTCGATGTGCCCGACCGCACACCCTGCATGGAGGCGCTCTACACTGGCGAACCCTTCGATCCGAACGATCAATCTGAATCGGTCGGCAATATCCTCGCCCGCTTTGAGGACATCGAAGAGCAATTCCCCGAAGAAGTGAAAGGCACGGCACTACCCTACTTTGCCGACTGGCTCATCGAAAACGTGCACCTTGTCGAGATCACCGCCTATTCCGATGAGGATGCCTACACCATCTTCGAGACCATGAACGACCGGGGCCTCTCGCTGACCCCCACCGACATGCTCAAGGGCTACCTCCTCGCCAACATCGCCGATGCTGACCAACGCAGTCGCACGAGCAAGATCTGGCGGGATCGCATTGCCAAATGCCAGGCGCTCGGCAAAGAAGAGGATGCCGATGCCATCAAGTCGTGGCTCCGCAGCCAACACGCCCACAAAATCCGCGAGCGCAAGCGGAACTCCAAGCCGGAGGACTTCGACCTCATCGGCACCGAATTCCACCGCTGGATCCGCGACCGCGAGGAAACACTCGGCCTGGCGAACTCCACCGCCTTCGCCAAATTCATCGAGCGCGACTTCAGGTTCTACACCGGAGCCTACCTCCGGGCACGCGAAGCAGGTGAGGCCCTCACGCCTGGTCTTGAGGCCATCCACTTCAACGCCCGGCAGAAGTTCACCCTCCAGTATCCCGTCCTGCTCGCCCCCTTGCATCCCGACGATCCGGAGGAAACCATCCTGCGGAAAATGCGGGTTGTTTCCACCTTCATTGACATCCTCATCACCCGGCGCATCTGGAATTGGCGGCACATCAACTACAGCGCCCTCCAGTATGCCATGTTCACAGTCATCCGCGACATTCGTGGCAAGTCCGCCACCGACGTGGCCGAAGTGCTCTCCACACGCCTCATCGAGGAACAGGAAACCTTTGCCGGCAATGACCGCTTTGCCCTCCACGGCCAGAATGGCCCACAGGTTCATCGCCTACTCGCCCGGCTCACCGACTACATCGAAACCCGATCCGGCATGGCCTCCCGCTACGCCGAATACATGGCCAGCGGCAAGGGGCGTTACGAGATTGAGCATATTTGGGCAAACCACCCCGAACGCCACACCGATGAATTCTCCCACTCCAGCGACTTCGCCAACATGCGCAACCGCATCGGCGGCCTCCTGCTCCTGCCCAAGAGCTTCAACGCAAGCTACGGCGACCTGCCCTACTCGGAAAAACTCCCACACTACCACGGCCAGAACCTGCTCGCCCGATCGCTCCATCCCACCTGCTACGAGAACAACCCCGGCTTCCTCAAATTCATCGCCGAAACTGGCCTGCCCTTCCGTCCGCTGGAAACCTTCCGCTCCGCCGAACTGGAGGAACGCAGCGCCCTCTACCTCCAACTCGCCGAACGCATCTGGAACCCCGAACAGCTCATGGAGGTGGCAACGGCATGATCGCCGACCTCAAACCGTATCCGGAATATAAGGAGTCGGGTCAGGAATGGCTCGGGCAAGTGCCGAAGCATTGGGATGTGTTACCGAACAGGGCAATCTTCTCTGAAATCAAGGAACGAGATTGTCCGGATGAAGAAATGCTCTCCGTCACCATAACACGCGGAATTGTCCGGCAGAAGGCTTTCTTGGCCGACAGCTCAAAAAAGGACAGTTCCAACACGAACAAGGCGGCATACAAGCTCGTTCAGCCTGGCGACATCGCATACAATAAAATGCGAGCGTGGCAGGGAGCGTTGGGGGCTTCAAGTCTCCGCGGCATCATCAGCCCGGCATACGTGGTCATGCGTCCCGTGACGGGTGCCAACCCTCTGTATTTTCACCACCTCTATCGAACCCCAATGT
>REBV01000116.1:5000-11723 GCA_007692545.1 Puniceicoccaceae bacterium | reverse complement strand
CTTAAATGAGAAGCAGTCTCAAAAGTACAGCCTTTTTTCAAATATTTTCGATTTAACACCACTTTCAATTACACCTTGTCAAATCATTCATGGTTCAACAACAAAAAACCTCGCACTGGTATCCCGAAGTTATTCATACTACACCATGCTCCACTTCGTTTTTATCATCGCCTTGGTCATCGCGATCGCTGCTATCTTCTGGCTCGTGCTCAGAAGTTCTGCGGCCAAGATAAGCCAGCAGTATGCCCTGCTGGCTGAACACCTGGGCCTGGAGCTGAATCAACCGCTGGCCAAAATGGGCGGCTTTCTCCGGCCCGAGCCTTCGCTCTACGGAGACTATCGCGGACGCGAGCTGTCTATCTCGGTGCCGGGAAAAGGCCTGCAAAACACCCGCCAGGTCGAGACGGTGCTCAAGGTCGAGGTGCGGCGGCTGACTCTGAATGCCCAACTCACCGCCACCGGCCCACTCAGCGGGCTACGGCAGCGCGACAGCGGTGGCCTGCCCCGCTGGAAGAGTGGTGATGCCGCCTTCGACCAGGCAATCGACGCGCGCACCGACCAGCCCGACGCGCTGCACCCACTGCTCAATCAGGAGAGCCGCGTCTGGCTGGCCTCCGTGCTGCGCCAATCCAAAGGCACCCTCTACCTGGGCAAGGGCAAGCTGGTCTACGCCCGGCTCGGGCTCATCGCCAATGAGACGACGCGGCAAGAGCTGGAAGCCGCCGTTGAGTTTTTATGTGATTTAGCCGAAACCGTTGAGGTAACAAAATAACTCATTCCAAACCCATGAAAGATACAATCCCTCTCTTAACCCTCGCCGTCCTGGTATCGACCACCGCCCTTTCTGCCCAGACAGCGATCACCGTCTATAACGGCGGCTTCGGCGTGGTGCGCGACACCGTGCCACTCGACCTGCAGGCCGGTATCAGCCAGCAAAGCTACAGCGGCGTGACGTCCCAATTAGAGCCGGAATCTGTCATCCTGCGCGACCCGACGGGGCGGATCACGCTGAGTGTGGTCGAACAAAGCTACCGTGGTGACCCGGTCGACCAGCCGCGACTGCTGCAGATGTTTGAGGGCGAGACGATTCGTTTCCTCAAAATCGTCGATGGGCGGGAAGTGATTCAGCCCGGCAAAATCATCCGTGCGCCCTCCGTCGTGATGTCGACCAACCAGCATGGCCATTCACAGCAAAGGCAGCTCGAGCCCATAGTGGAAGTCGACGGCGAACTGATGACCCAGCTGCCCGGCACCCCGCTGTTCCCCAGCCTGGGTGATGACTCCATCCTCGAACCGACCCTTAGCTGGAAGCTGTACGCCGACCAAGCCGCCGCTTTCGATGCCCAACTCAGCTACCTGACCGGCGGCATGACCTGGAAGTCCGACTACAATCTGGTGCTCCCCGAGGTCGGTGATCAAGTCACACTGACGGGCTGGGTCTCGATTCAAAACAACACGGGAACCACCTTTGAAGATGCCTCGATCAAGTTAATCGCCGGCGATGTCAATCGAGTGCAGGACCCCGGCCAAGTGCGCCCACAAGTGATGGCAATGGCCATGAGGAGCCGGGCAGACGAAGCCCCCAAAGTGGAGGCCAGGAAGTTTGACGAGTTTCACATGTATGCGCTCCCGCTGCAGACCACTCTGCGTGACCGCGAGACGAAGCAGCTCGAATTTGTCCGCGCAGAACGCGTCGATACCACCCGGCTCTATATCTATAACGGCACTGGAGGCATACACTACCACGGCGGACTCAATATCAACCAAAACTACGGACAGAATACTCAATCCGAGGTGGCGATCTACCGCGAATTCAAAAACAGCAAAGAGAACGGCCTCGGCATCGCCCTACCCGCCGGCAAAACACGTTTCTACCGCATGGATAGTGACGGGCAACTGGAGTTCACCGGAGAAAACGTGATTGGCCACACCCCGAGAAATGAGACTATCCGCGTCTATCTGGGCAATGCCTTCGATCTCGTGGGCGAGCGGACCCGCACGAACTTCTACAAACATCCCAGCCGCGATCTGATCCGGGAAAGCTTCGAGGTCGAGATCCGCAACCGCAGCGAAGAAACGGTCAGCGTGCAAGTCGTCGAGCCACTCTACCGCTGGTCAAACTGGAAGATTGTCGAACACAGTAGCGACTATGAAAAGACCGATGCACAGACGATCGAGTTTCTCTTAACGGTCGACGCCGATCAGACAGAAACGATCAGCTATACGGTCGAATATACCTGGTAGCAGGTGTGGCGTGCTCGCTCGCGAGCGCCTAGCCCGTCTTTCCCTATTCGTGGCTAAAATCACTTTTTTTCGTGCAAGAATCGGCCTGTAGGCCGCATTCTACCGTTCTAAAAAGCCCAAAAGTGCTTGCGGTGCCGACCTAGCCTATTTCCAGATGGAAAAACTCTGGTATAATAGGTCTCCGTAATGTTTTTACGTTGTAAGAAGCGCAGGAAGGACGGCAAGGAGCACCGCTACTGGAGCGTGGTGGAAAACCGCCGGGTGGCTGGCGGTAAAACGGTACAAAAGCACGTTCTGTATTTGGGAGAGATTAATGACAGCCAGCAGGAGGCTTGGCGCAAAAGCATCGAGGTTTTCTGTGAGGATCACGAGCAGACACGGCAGTTGTTTTTGTTTCCCAGCGACCGGCAAAGCCCCGTCGAAGGTCTGCCGCTGGCCTATGAAGTCATGCCCGGCGATACTGCGGATAAGACAACGCTCAAAGGGTTCTTGAAAAAGATCGAAGAGCAGTATGGAAAATCCAAACGCACCTGGGTGATGGATCGCGGCATTCCGACCGAAGAAGTGCTCGAACAGATGCGAACCAGTGATCCTCCCGTGCAGTATCTGGTTGGCACGCCCCGGGGCAGACTCAATAAACTCGAAGCCTCCTTCCTGGGTAAAAGTTGGAAAGAAGTGCGCGAAGGCATCGAAGTTAAACTACTCGAACGGGACGATGAACTTTACGTGCTGACTCAAAGCAACGCCCGTAAAGGCAAAGAGCGGGGCATGCGCCTGAAACGGCTGCGCCGGCTGATCAAACGCCTGCGGGCGATCCAGACACTCAAAACACCCCTGAAGCGCGACAGCCTGCTGCTCAAACTCGGGGAGGCAAAAAAGGAAGCCACGCGAAAAGTCTGGTGTTTGCTCGAGATCGAAATCCCCTCGGCGAAAGAGGGTCTGGATGCCCGCAACTTCACCTTCAAGCTAAACCTCGGCAACTACCGACGTAGCATCCGCCATGACGGACGCTACCTGTTGCGCAGCAACCTCACCGACCAAAGCCCGGAAACGCTCTGGCGTTACTATATGCAGCTGAGCCAAGTCGAGGAAGCCTTCAAAAACATCAAAGGCGACCTCTCCATCAGACCGGTCTACCACCAGAAAGAAAACCGCATCGAAGCGCATATCTTCATCTCATTCCTCGCCTATTGCCTGCACGTCACCCTCAGGCTTCAACTCCAGCAAGCCGCGCCCGGACTCACGCCACGCAGCGTCCTGGAGAAAATGGCCTCCATCCAAATGCTCGACGTGCACCTGCCCACAACCGATGGGCGCGAACTCAGAATGTCACGCTACACTCAAGCTTTGCCTGAGCACCAGATGATTTTGGAGAAGCTAAATCTAAAACTACCAAAACAACCTAAGCCAAGAATCTACGCCAAAACATAAGCAATCGAAAATCTTACTGTGGTGCCGACCTTTGACTCCTCAGCCCCTTGAATACGTTTAAATCAGTCAAAATAACCACGAATAGGGAAAGACGGGCTAGCGTGTTGTTGGCCCGCTGTTGTTAGCCTGCTGGGAACCCGAAACTGACGCTGACGCCAGGGCGTCCGACAAGCGGACACGCCACGTTAGCCCGAATCAGGATCTGATCTGCTTACTCTGCTTCTGCTGCTTCCACGTCTTCCTCGGCCTTTCTGATCGGATTTGTTTCCGGGCGGGGCAAGGTCTTGACTGAGAACTTCAGGAGTTTCTCTCCCCGATACACTTCGACCGGGGTGAACTGGTTGGCGCGCAGAAAAAAAACAGCACCGGGCACATCAAAAGCATCCTCAATCTCTCGGCCACCGATCGAGACAAGCCGGTCGCCTGCCAGCATTCCCGCCTCAGCCGCAGGAGCACCCTCGACGACCTGCGAGAGGTAGACGCCATCTGTATTGTCATCGTGTAACTTTGCCGTCACTTCGAACCCCATCCAACCGTGGATAATCTCACCTGAAAAAACAAGGTCATCGCGCACGCGCGCAAGCGCATCAGCTGGCAAAGCGAAGGAGCCGTCCAGCTCCTCAATCGAAGCCACCGTCATACCGACAAAACGCCCGTTCAGGTCAAGTAACGGGCAGCCTCCTTGGCCGCCATCCACCGAAATCGACGTGCGGATATAACTGGTGGGAAAGACCTTTCCACCCAGCTTTTTGTCAATTCCGGAAAATAGCCCCAATACTGGAGTCGGCCCAAAATCCAGCGGGCAGGTAATCGCGACGGCAATCGACCCCACCGCCGGCAGCGGTTGCGATGCATCCAACTTAATAATACCAAAAGACTCAGGCAGTTCCAATAACCGAAGTACGGATACATTCGTCGTGCGATCATGCCCGATGGGCTCCGCTGCGTAGGAACGGCCATTGTACTCGATCCAAACCCGGCTGGCGCCTGCGGCCCGACTGGCGCTGACTAAAACATGCCCCTCCCGACTGATAAAAAAACCAGTGCCCACCCGCAGCATGACTTGAGTTTTCCCATCGGCCTCACCCTGCGTATAGGCCGCTTTTACGCGCACGACCGCATCCTTATTCGACTCATAGACGTCGAGCAGACGCTGCTGCAATGCCATGGCATCCCCCGATCCAGCCAAAGCCCAGTGTGGGCTGAGAGCCAATACAAATAGAAAACAAGTGAAAAATCGGGGCATTTCAAAAATCGACCCGTCGACTAATAAACCAAGCCCGTAGCCACCCCGGAGAGAGCAAAACTGACTGAATCACTGCGGTAGACATCGCGGTCGTAGCTGGCCACTTCAAAGCTATCGAGTGCATACTCTGCGGTGTAATTTTTACCCGCCGATTTGCCTGAAATAGTATCGGTTCGATAGTCGGCAACCGCAGTTGCCCCAAAAGACTTTAAAGCAGCCGATACAACCTGTGACTGCAGTGTTTCCACTATGGTCGATGCATCTTCAGCCAGATAAACACTGCCCGACTGATCACTCTCCAGCATAGCCGGACGCAAGACCAACATGGCAATCAATACGGCAACCCCTGCCGCTGCTGCTGCCTGCCCTATCCGCCCGGTCAAGCCTCGCATAACCTGGACATACCAAGGATCTTTCTTAACCAATGTTTGCAGCATGCGCTGATGCAGTTCCCGGTCAAAGGTGTTCCAGAACGCAGTGTCCGGGCGCTCAGCACGCTTAATGCGGAGCAGGTCTTCGACGCTGACTTTTCCTGCGGAGGCTTTTTTCAGATCTGACATAAATTGTTATAGAAAGGTAGTTCTTAAAGGGCTTGTTGTCGTCGAATACTATCTTAGTAAGTCGTGTGCTCAAGCAATGTAATCCTGCAAATAAGATTGAAGTTGTTGTTTCGCATAATGGAGACGCGAACGCACGGTACCGACTGAAGTTTTGGTGATTTCTGCAATTTCTCCGTGCTCCAGACCTTCAATTTCATGTAAAATAACGACGGTTCGATGCTTAAGAGACAGTTTTTGCAGCGCATCGTTCAATTTTTCCTGCAATTCACTGATCAAAGCGCCCTTCTCCGAACGGTTGGAGGCCGTCAAGCGCTCAAAAATCTCGGCATTGGACACCTCCTCATCAATCTTTTCATAGCTTATGAAACGGCGGCGGTTGCGCTTTTTCAAGAAAGTCATCGTCGTATTAATGGCGATGCGGTAGATCCACGTAAAAAACGAAGACTTCCCCCGAAAGCGGCCGATAGCCTGAAAGGCCTTAATAAAAGTTTCCTGAGTCAGATCCGAGGCGTCCTCGCGATTACTCGTCATGTTGTAAACAATCGAAAAAATATGCTCACGATACTTTTGTACCAGCTGATCAAATGCCCCAACATTTCCCGCCTGCACCCGTTGCACAACCGCCCAGTCGAGGTCACGCTGGGAAAGCGTGCTCTCATCTGCCGGAAAAACCGACTCGCTTACTGACTGTGAAGTTGCCATTTTCCGTGTTAATAAAGCGTTTTTAGGCGATTTTGCAACGGATATTTGAAGTTGATTTGTTCGATGCGCTGCCGCAGACTTATTTGGGTTAACGCAAACGTCTCGCCACAGGAAACCATGTGCGAACAGATATAGATAATACCCAATAAAGGAATCACGCATGAACGCTCTCTGGATCATCCTAGGTTTACTCATCCTCCTTCTGGTCGCTTTTGGTCTCTATGCCATGAGCGTCTACAATGGTTTGGTCACGCTACGAAATCGCTTCAAAAACGCGTTTGCTCAAATCGATGTGCAACTCAAACGGCGCTACGACCTGATCCCAAATCTGGTGGAAGTCGCCAAGGGCTATCTGAGCCATGAAAGGGAAACGCTGGAGGCCGTCATCAAAGCACGCAACAATGCGGCGGCGGCGGAGCAAAAAGCTGCGGCCGACCCCGGCAGCGCCAGTGCCATCAAAGGTTTAATGGGGGCGGAAACCGCACTGACTGGGGCCATGGGCAAGTTTTTTGCCCTGTCGGAAGCCTACCCTGATTTGAA
>REBV01000239.1 GCA_007692545.1 Puniceicoccaceae bacterium | reverse complement strand
ACCGACGCTGACGTCAGGGCGTCCGACGAGCGGACACGCCACGGTTGGGATTGCTGTGGCGTGCTCGCTCGCGAGCGCCTGCGGTGTTGTTGGTCTTGCGGGGGGGCATCCGTACCGACGCTGACGTCAGGGCGTCCGACGAGCGGACACGCCACGATTGGGATTGCTGTGGCGTGCTCGCTCGCGAGCGCCTGCGGTGTTGTTGGTCCTACGGGGGGCATCCGCACCGACGCTGACGTCAGGGCGTCCGACGAGCGGACACGCCACAACAAAGGTCCCCCTCCATATCCCGCATCCCGTATCCCGCATCCCATATCCCGCATCCCGTCCCCCATATCCCGTATCCCATATAAACGAATGAGTTGAATTTCTCCCAAAGCACGCCACAGTCTTGCGCATGGACATCGAAACCTTTCCCAATCCCAATCCCGGGCGCAACTACACCATCCAGCACATTCAGGAAGAATTCACTTCGACCTGCCCGATGACAGGGCACCCGGACTACGCGACGGTCGTTTTTAGTTATGTGCCTGACGAAACCTGCATTGAGCTCAAGGCGATGAAACTCTACCTGCACAGCTTTCGCAACAAAGGTATCTTCTTCGAAGCGGCTACCAATCAGATCTTTGAAGACCTGTATGCGCTGACGAAGCCGCGCTGGGCACGGCTGGAGACGATCTGGCGCGGGCGCGGAGGAATCCGTTCCAACGTGGTGGTTGAAGACCAGCAGGACGGCTACGATGGGCCTACGACCTTTCCGTTTTCGGCTTAGGACTTGGCTGCTTTAGCCATCTTGCGCCGCACATTCTCGTCGAGGATGCGTTTGCGCATACGGAGAAAATTTGGAGTGGCCTCGACCAGCTCATCGGGTGCGATGTATTCGATCGCACGTTCGAGTGAGAACTTGACCGGGGGTGCCAACTGAATGCCCTTGTCGGAGCCACTGGCACGCATGTTGTCGAGTTGCTTGGCCTTGGCCGGATTGACGGGCATGTCTTCTTTGCGCGGGTTTTCACCGACGATCATGCCGCCATAGACTTCTTCGCCGGGAGCGACGAAAAGTTTGCCCCGGTTTTGAATCATGTCCAGGGCGTAGGGCATGGCCTTGCCCAGTTCCATGCTGACCAATGTGCCGGTCTGGCGGGTCACGATCTCGCCGCAATGCGGGCGGTATTCGAGGAAAGAGTGACTCATCACACCATGTCCTGAAGTCATCGTGACCAAGTCGCTTTCAAATCCAATCAGGCCCCGGGTCGGCACTTCAGCCTCCACCGTCACGCCGGAGTTGTGGTGCTCCATGTTGGTCACCTTGCCCTTGCGCTTGCTCAGGTTCTCCATCACACCACCGAGTTGATCCTCGGGCACTTCCACCCAGACCTGCTCAAAGGGCTCGCAGCGGCTGCCGTCGATTTCTTTATAGAGCACGGTGGGGCGGGAGACGAGGAGTTCGAAACCTTCGCGGCGCATTGTTTCGACCAGCACCGCGATTTGCATCGCGCCGCGTGCGTTGACCAGGAAGCGGGTGCCGTCGTCCGTGTCTTCGATACTGATGGAAATGTTGGATTGGGTCTCACGGATGAGGCGCTCGCGGATCTGGCGTGAAGTCACTTTCTTGCCATCTTTGCCCGCCAGCGGACCGTTGTTGACCGAGAACTCCATCTGCACAGTCGCGGGGTCGATCTCGACGAAAGGCATGGGCTCGGCGTCCTGTTGGGCAGCGAGTGTATCCCCGATATCGACTTCGTCGAAGCCGGCCAGTCCGACAATGTCGCCAGCTACCGCCTCAGTTACGTCGTCGGTATTACCCGCGCCGGAAAAACTCTTCATCTTGGTCACTTTTACGCGGTCGCGGCGGCCGTCCTTGCGCAGGGCAAAGATAGTCTGGCCGACTTTGACCTGGCCCGAAAGCACACGGCCGATGGCCATGCGGCCCACATAGTCGTCCCAATCGATATTCGAAGCCAACATGCGGAAATCGCCCTCTTCAATGGTGGGGGGTGGGATGCGTTCGACGATCGTTTCGAACAGGTCAACCATGTTTTCACGCGGGCCGTCCGGCTTGCGGTCGGCGAAGCCCATCTTAGCGGAAGCGTAGAGGAAAGGGGCGTTAAATTGATCTTCGTCGGCATCGAGATCGAGGAAGAGTTCCAGCACCTTGTCATGCACCCAGTCCGGGCGTGAGGCTTCGCGGTCCACCTTGTTGATGACGCAGATCGTCTTCAGGCCCTGGTCGAGCGCCTTGCGCAGAACCCAGCGGGTCTGCGCCTGGGGGCCACCGACGGCGTCGGTCAGCAGCAGTACGCCGTCCACCATCTTCATGACGCGCTCCACCTCAGCACCGAAGTCGGCGTGACCGGGGGTGTCCACGATGTTAATTGTGTAAATTTCGCCGTCCTTGGGGTTGGTCCATTTCACAGCCAGGTTTTTCGCTTTGATGGTGATGCCCTTTTCCCGCTCCAGATCCATCGAGTCCATGGCGCGCTCCTGCACTTGCTGATTTTCACGGTAGGTGCCGCTTTGCTGCAGCAAGCAGTCCACCAGGGTGGTTTTGCCATGGTCAACGTGAGCGATGATGGCGATGTTACGGATGTTTTTGGCGTTCATGAGTCGATGTATTCAAATAAAAAACCCGCCGCAAAAAATCGGCGGGGTGCTGTATAAGGGGCGGCATAAGTGGCAGAGCCATCGGCGAAGTCAAAGCAATTCGCCTTGAGCGTTGCGGGGGGCTTGCAGACCGATGATGTGCCAGCCTTTTTCGGTCAGGACGCGGCCTTGGGCGGTGCGCTGGAGGTAGCCTTCCTGGATGAGGAAGGGCTCGTGCACTTCTTCCAGGGTGTGCGCCTCTTCGCCGACGGCGACAGCTACGGTGCCGAGGCCCACGGGGCCGCCGCGGTAGTTCTCGGCCATCACGCGCATCATTTGCTTGTCCATTTCGTCGAGGCCGCGCTGATCGATCTCCAGTAGTTCGAGGGCGGCGGCGGCGCTGGCCTGGGTGATGGTGCCGTTACCGCGCTGCTGGGCGTAGTCGCGGCAGAAGTTGACCAGATTATTGGCGATGCGGGGGGTGCCACGCGCGCGGCGGGCAATCTCAGCGGCCCCCGCCCGCTCAAAAGCGACGTCGAGGATACCGCAGGTGCGCTCAATGATGCCCTGAAGGACGGCGTGATCGTAGTAGTTGAGGCGCGACTGTAGGGTGAAGCGACTGCGCAGGGGTGCGGTCAGCAGGCCCATGCGGGTGGTGGCACCGAGCAGGGTGAAGCGGGGGAGGTTGAGCCGCACGCTGCGGGCGTTGGGGCCCTGGTCGATCATGATGTCGATACGGAAGTCCTCCATGGCGGAATAGAGGTACTCTTCGACCGTTTTTGGAATACGGTGGATTTCATCGATAAAGAGAATGTCGCCTTCGTTCAGATTGGTCAGTAGGCCGGCGAGGTCGCCTGGCTTGTCGATGACAGGGCCGGAGGTGATGTTGACCTTGGTCCTCATTTCGTTGCCCAGAATGAGGGAGAGGGTGGTTTTACCCAGCCCGGGCGGGCCGCTGAGCAGAATGTGGTTGAGTGGCTCGCCGCGGTCGCGGGCCGCGCCGACCATGACTTTGAGCCGCTCCAGCGTTTTGGGCTGACCGGCAAAGTCGGCGAAGGATAGCGGGCGCAGGGCCGACTCCTCGGCGTTCTCCGGTGCGGCCAGCGTTTGCTCAATAAACTCGGTGCCGGTGGGCGGATCTTCGGGTGAAAAGGACATAGGTGGTTTGAATTTATGCGCTAGCTTGAAGCTGCTTGGCGGGCTTGACCAGTGTTCTTTGCGGGAATTTTTGGACTGGGGACCGTCCACGTTCGAGATGGGGGCCGGATTGGATGAGATTTTGCGGGTTTTATTTTCTTCGCTTGGTTTTTGGTATTACGCCTGCTATATTTGAGATTCCCCGGTGGCGGTTGAACTGCTGCGGTTAAAAAAGATAAAACGATGCCCTCTATGTTTTTTGAAAACTACTCCAATGACGGATTCTTCGATGAAATGTTCGATGAGCACGGTGCTGTGCGCCCGCACTATCGAGCGATTTTTGAGCGTTTCAAGACTCTGTCCGCTGAAAACTATGAGCAAAAGCGGCAGGCCGTGGACCTCTCTTTTCTGCGCCAGGGCATCACCTTTACCGTCTATGGTGAGGAGGAGGGGACGGAGAAGATTTTCCCTTTTGACTTGATGCCCCGGATCATTCCGAAGTCGGAGTGGGAGTTTTTGGAGCGCGGGCTGACCCAGCGTATTCAAGCGCTGAATATGTTTTTGAAGGATGTCTACTCGGAGCAGCGCATTATCAAAGAGGGCATCATTCCAGCCAGCTACATTCTTTCGGGGAAGCATTTCCGACGCGAGTTTATGAACGTGGAGTTGCCGCAGGACATTTACATTCATATTTGCGGTACGGATCTGATTCGGGACGGGAAGGGGAGCTATCTAGTCCTGGAGGACAATGCGCGGAGCCCTTCAGGGGTTTCTTATTTATTGGAAAACCGCCATGCCATGAAGCGGGCCTTCCCCAATTTTTTCCCGGTCGCGGGGGTTCGTCCGGTTGAAAATTATTCGGAGGAGTTGTTGAAAACGCTGCAGTATGTAGCGCCTAACCGGAAAGAAAATCCTGTCTGCGTGTTGCTCACGCCGGGGCACTTTAACTCGGCCTATTTTGAGCACTGTTTCCTGGCTCGTCAGATGGGGATCGAGATCGTGGAGGGCAGCGATTTGGTGGTACGCGATTTTAAGGTCTACATGCGCACCACGCAGGGCTTGCAACAAGTCGATGTCATTTACCGCCGGATCGATGACGACTTTATCGACCCCAGCGTCTTTCGCCCGGATTCCATGCTGGGCGTGCCGGGGCTGATCAATGCGCTCCGCGCGGGCAACGTCAATATCGCCAATGCGGTGGGCACTGGTATCGCCGACGACAAATTGATCTACGCATTTGTGCCGGACATGATTCGTTTTTACATGAGTGAAGAGCCGATCCTGCAGCAGGTGGAGACCTTCTTTGCCTCGGAGGACGATCACTTCAAATACATCATGGATAACCTGGATCAGCTCGTCGTGAAGTCAGCCAACGAGGCTGGCGGCTACGGTATGCTGATCGGCCCCAAGGCGACCAAGCAGGAGGTGGAAGACTTTCGCGCTCTCATTAAGGAGGATCCGCGCAATTTCATCGCACAGCCGCCGATTATGCTCTCGCGCCATCCCACCTGGTGTGAGGACGACTTCGAGGGCCGTCATGTCGATCTGCGGCCTTACATCCTCTGTGGTGAAAAGACCTCCATCGTGCCCGGCGGGCTCACCCGGGTGGCACTGCGCAAAGGTTCGCTGGTGGTCAATTCTTCGCAAGGCGGCGGCAGTAAAGACACCTGGGTGCTTTATTCCGACGAATAATCAATTAATCTTTTTAAGACTATGCTTTCACGAGTTGCCGATTCTCTCTACTGGATGAGCCGCTATATAGAGCGGGCTGAAAACATCGCCCGTCTTCTCGACGTCAACCTTCAGCTGCTGCTCGACTTCGAGGCAATGGACGATGATAAGTTGAAAGAGCACTGGGAGCCGATCATTCGGGCCTCTGGTGAGGAGACGCTTTTTTACGAACTCTACGACCAGGCGGATTCCCGCAGTGTGACGGACTTCCTGACTTTCAATCGGGACAACCCGAGCTCTGTCATCTCCTGCATGTTCTCCGCGCGGGAGAACGCCCGCATGATTCGCGACCAGATCTCGACGGAGTTGTGGCAGTGCCTGAACCACGCCTATCTTTTCCTGAAGTCGAGTAATGCGAAAAAGGTTTGGGACGACGGTCCTTATGAATTCTACAAGCACATCCAGGACTACAGTCACCTTTTTCAGGGGATAGCCAACTCCACCTTTCCGCACAAAGAAGGCTTCTACTTCATGCAAGTCGGCAAGTACATTGAGCGGGGGGATAAGACCAGTCGTATTCTGGACATAAAGTATCACATTCTTCTGCCCAGCGTCGAGGATGTGGGGGGTGCGATTGATGCCGTGCAGTGGGGCGCGATTCTCCGTTCATGCAGTGCTTTCGAGGCCTACCACAGTATGTATGTCACGAGTGTGAATCCGCTCAAGGTATCAGACTTTTTGATTTTCAATGAGAATTTCCCCCGCTCGATCCTTTTTTGTGCGCGTAACCTCGATAGCAATCTACACCGCATTTCCGGCTGCAACCCCGGCTTTTATTCGAACGAAGTGGAGCGTTGGTCCGGGCGCCTGGTCAGTGATTTGACCTATGGAAATATCGAGGACGCCTTTAAAATCGGGCTACATGAGTATTTGGGGCAGTTGCAGGATCGCTTTGTCGAGATCGGCAAGGCTATGTTTGACAACTATATGTTCCACCCCCGGCTGGATATGGCCACGGAGATCGCCGCTCAGCAGCAACAACAGCAGTAGTTACAGTAGCCCGAACTGACGTGATTCGTTCTGTTTAGATTGTCATTGTCATGGAAGGTAATCCTGAAATAAGCTGAATTACGAAATTTCTTAATCCACATTTTGCTATGAACTTACCCAAAGACTTACTTGTTGTTTCGCTGCTCTTGCACATTTTTATCGCTAGTGTATTTGCAGAGAAAGCTTCATCCGATACTGTACTTACTGTTTTGCGTCCTAGCTTTAGCAATTTAGACCGCAGCGAAGGAGACCTTGTTTGGAAGCTTTTTGAAAATGAACTAACACAGCTTAATTTTACAGTTGTTGACCGCGAGCGCTTAAACCAAGCCTTGGACGAACTCTCACTCCAAGAAGATGGCATCACCAATCGATCAATCAGTCGTATTGGTCATTTAATCGGTTCCGATTATTTTATCGAGACAGGAGTTGCGAAGCTTGGCGCAAAAAAGTTAGCTACTGTCCGGGTCATTGACATTCAAACGAGCCGGACTCTTGGCGATTCATTTGTGGTTGGGGCCGATACGTCTCCGCTCGATGTTATCGAGCCACTCGCGAAAAAGACCGTTAAACTACTCGAACGCTTGGGTGCTTTTTCTGTCTCAGCTGAGGAAGCGTCTTTTGTGGCGCCAGAACTCTCCGCAGCGCTATCGGGAAAGCGTTTTGCGGTAGTCATCCCTGAAGAGCATTTACCGAATCCGATTCCGGACCCAGCTGCCGAAACAAAGATCATTTCACGCCTTCTTGCACTTGGATTTAAAGTTTCGGATTTATCAGATCAGTCGGTTTCGAATTTAGCTGAAAATAATAACAGAGTTTCCCGATTGCTCACAGAAGCCGCTCGGAGTGCGGACGTCGATTTATTGGTCATTGGAGAAGCAGTTTCTGAAACTGCTGGACGATTGAGGGACTTTGTCCGCACGCAGGGGAGAGTCGAGATTCGTATAATCGAAGTCGCTTCTGGAGAAATCCTCTATGCGGGAAGTGTGACTCGTGGGCACACAAGTACGTCAGCCTTGAGTGCGGGGAAGCAGGCGCTTGAAAAATCAGCCGACATATTAACGTCGGAATTTCTGGCTGAGCTGTCAGCCCAATTTCAATGAGACAGAAAAAGCTCTATGCTTCGCTGAATAGCGTTCGCTTCATTTTAATCGCAATCGCGGTTAGTGCAGTCCATTCGTCATTGCTTAGTGTGTTCGCTCAGGCACCAGCGCAATCCAATATTGTCATTAATTCAGTTATTGCGGGGAGTTCGGAAGGTTTGCAAAACGAACGAATTTCAATCTCTCTGCGGGAGTCAATATCTGCCCGTCTGGCCGAGCGTCCTAATTTGGCTGTGCTGATGAGAACTAGTGGCCAAGCGCTTATGCAGGAAAATGCGCTTCGATTCGTTCATTGGAAGGATCGTTCAAATGACGCTCCAGTCATGCCGACTGCTGACCACGTCATCACAATTTTCGCTGCTCAAGTAGGAAGCACCAAAGGCCGCGGCGACTTGATACTGACTGTTTTTTCTGCCGGCAACTTAACCGCACCTTCGCTACAGCAGCGAATCGAGGACATCCCTTGGGATCCTGAGAGTATGGCAGCGATTGTGGAGGCCAGCCTGGCTGAGGCACTCGACTGGCCGGAGGCTGAGCTTTTAATTAAGTCTGAGGAGGATAAAGAAGCGGTTTCGGACGACAAGAGGCAACCAAGGGTGTACGCAGTGCTTCCGCTTGGCGATTACCAGCTGCCGCCTGCCCTGTTCGATGCGGCATCTGTTTATCTTCCGGAGACGATAGAATCGGCAATACAGATGCGTTCCAGCCAAGAATATACTGTGGATCGAGCGCATCTCACCGACCTCCTGAATGAGCTGGGTATTCAGGGGGGGATGCAGGCAGGGCAGTTAGCAGAAGCGACGGTTGCGCGAATAATCGGTGCTGATGAAATTATCCGTCCAAGCCTTCAGGTATATCATCTGCCTGGGGGGGCGAGGCGTTTTGCGCTCACCTATATGGGGATTGACGCTGAGAGCGGTGCCATAGTTCGAGCAGCTCGCAGCATCATATCTGATGAGGAAGACCTTTATGTGGTGGCGGGTCAAGTAGCTGAGCGGTATCTGCAAACTCCCCGTAGTCGTCCAACAGCAGATCAAAATGTAGGGACTCGTATCCCACTGGTGACCGAAGCGGAAATATCTATTGGCCAGCTAGAAGGAGACCACATGCGATCTCCCCATCCAGCGTTAATTAACGAGTTTCTGCGAGTCGAAATGCTCGAAACTATCCTTTATTTGAATTCACAAGCGGATTTAGAAACGATGGTTTCATTGATTGAAGATAACTTACCCAATGTTTTTGGAAATCGTCCGCAACTGAATCCTTATATTCCAGATTTTAGTCAAACGCCGGAGGCACTCAAAGTTTATTGCTACAACTTAATCGAAACGGCACTGGACACGTCAGCAGCGTATTCTAGTGCAGGCTTGCATCCTTCAGTTGCCACCTGTCTGGCCCAATCCGCAATCCTTATCGGTTTACCAGAGCAGGCGCGCGCTGCCTTGGCTCAAATCCCTCTTAGCCATCCGGATTATTATCTGATGAGGGCTGAGCTTGCGCTTCTGGAAAATGATGCGAAAGATGCACTCCGGCATCTCGACAACCTTTCGGTTGTGCCTACCCATGGTCATTTTTTGCGAGCGGTGGCTCATTATTTCCTGAAAAATGAAGAAGCCGAGTTTTTGGCCTTGAAGGCTTGGGCTGAGTCAAGGGGGTGGCTCGGGCATCGCGGTGATAGTCTGCGAGTGATTTATCTACTAAATAAATATGATCAGCCAGCAGAGCGGCTTCGATTTATCGAAGCCCATGTTCGATCCCATTGGACAAGGGGACGGGATATCACCCAGTTCACTATTGCCCGGGCGAAATTTGAGTTAGGTGACGAAGGGGCTCCAATTACTGTTTTAGGAGCACTTCAACGTAATATTGCTAGTTTCGATGCCGATGCCGCAGTCAAAAAATACGTAAAGACTGAGCTGGAGAAAATTCTGGGAGACCAGGGACGGCTGGATAAGCCTGACCGAAACCCGCAATTTTATATTAACACGGGTGCTCGGACTTATGCGAATGTAAATCCACCTCCAAGCCATCTTCGGTTTTACGTCCAGCCGATCGGCACATTCCCCGAAGAGTATCTGGGCCATATGCAGAAACGAATTGAAGAGTTTTCTGGTTTCGAGGCAGTTATTCGCGAGCCGATCCGACTACCCGAAGACGTGGAATACTATGACCGTTCAAATAATCAGTATATTGCCAGCACCTTAAAATACTGGTTGGCTGAAAACAGTCCAATACCCGATGATGCTATTTTTATGGCCTATGTTTTACATGAAGATATCCGTTGGGCTCGGGGATGGATCTATAGTCATACGGACGGAAGCTCTGGCTTTAGCGTGAACAGTAATTTTCGATGGAAACGTATAGCCCGTAATAAAAAAACGGAAGTTATTGGGGCAATTCACGGAAAATCAGTATTGTCAAACTTACAGCACGCTATTCGCGAATTTTATGGTAAAGAAAAGATCAAATCACTGATTGGAACCGAAGATTGGCCAAATCATCTTGGGACTATTCAGCACAGTAGAGGAAGTGCGTCCGAGGTCATCCATGCACCTTTCGATCTCTGTCCTGATACGGCCAAGCTGGTTGAGGCCCTCGACTGGGACGAGTTGCACCGTGAATTGGTGAATAGTCGTAATAAGCTAAGTTCCCGCCCTTAAAACTTGATAATATGGGTGGTCTGGTGATGGCTAGACCTCAACAGAATTTGGCTTTTCTAGGCATTCGCCCCAACGCATGAAATTTTCCATTAGCCACACCACCACGTACCATTACAGCAAGCCCGTCTGGGATAGCTTTAACGATGCGCACCTGTGTCCGGTTTCCGATGACTATCAGGACTGCCAGTCCTTCCATCTGGAGATCACCCCGCTCAGCACCAGCATCCTGCGCCGACTCGATTTTTTCACTAACCAGGTGCATCATTTTGAAGTGATGGCACCGCACGACTCGCTGACTGTGACGGCGCGGTCGGTCGTCGCAACATTCGTGGACGCTCGGGACCTAAGCCTGGCAGTGCCACTCGCCGGTTTGACTGGCTTGGAGCGTGATGATCGCTTCTATGATTTTTTGAGTCGCAGTCCGCGAGTCGGCCTGGGGCCGATGTGGACGCATGAGGCCGAGGCAATTGTGCGGGGCATCGAGGATGTGCGTCTGCGGGCCGAGGCGATTATGCGTTTTATTTATGAGCAATTCAGCTATGCTTCCGGGAGCACGCACGTGGCCTCGAAGATCGAGGAAGTCTTTCCGCAGCGGCGCGGCGTCTGCCAGGACTTCGCCCATATTATGATCGCCCTTTGCCGTGCGGTCGGCATCCCGACTCGTTATGTGAGTGGTTATTTTTATGTCGAGCGGCCGACTGCGGCGAGCGCAAATGATACGACGGCCTCGCATGCGTGGGTCGAGTGCTATCTGCCTGGGCCCGGCTGGGTGGCCTATGATCCGACCCATAACCGGCGGGCGGATCAAAAGTATATCAAATTGGCCGGGGGGCGCGACTATGAAGATGTGCGCCCGCTCGCGGGCACTCACCGCGGAGCGGCAGCGGTTCAAATGGAGGTCTCGGTAGTGATTGAGTCGCTGGGGTGAGTGTGGATCAAAAAAGACTCACACAAAGACACTGTGGCACGCAGCAGGCTTTTTTCTTTTTGGGGCGCATCCCCGCTCCTTTCCGCTTGCCGCGGCCTTTTAGTGAATTAGCGTTCACCAATCATGGTCACCGCGACGCAACTCGACATTCCCCTGCCCGACGCACAGGCGCCCGACGCTTTGCACTATTGGGCGAAGTCCGTGGCCGAGAGTCGCGGGGAAGTCTTTACCAAGCCAGCGGTCGCCGACTTCATTCTCGATCTGACTGGCTGGCGGGTCGGCCAAAACCTCTTATCGAAACGCTTGCTGGAGCCCTCCTGTGGCTCGGGCGACTTTGTCATCCCGGCTCTCCGCCGCCTCCTGCAGGATGTACCCGAGGCCAGCGCAGCAGAGCTGGAGCCCTGCATTCGAGCGGTCGAAGTCAACCGCGCCGCTTTCGACGCACTCCAGCAGCGTGTCCGCATGGAACTCGCGGCCGCCGACTTTTCCGCACTGGAGATCGAATCGCTCACGGAGGCCTGGCTGCACCACGCAGACTTCCTCACCCGGCCCTTTGCCACGACCTTCACCCACGTGGTCGGTAATCGCCGCGCGGCGCGAGGGGGTGGGGGGGG
>REBV01000209.1 GCA_007692545.1 Puniceicoccaceae bacterium | reverse complement strand
CGAGCGGGCACGCCACGGGGGGGCGGAAAAGGTGGCGTGCTCGCTTGCGAGCGCCGGAGTTGCTGGCTAAGCGGACTGGGCGCCCGCGAGCGGGCACGCCACGGGGGGGCGGAAAAGGTGGCGTGCTCGCTTGCGAGCGCCCGGTGTTGCTGGCTAGACGGACTGGGCGCCCGCGAGCGGGCACGCCACGGGGGCAGAATAAAGGTGGCGTGCTCGCTTGCGAGCGCTCGGTGGTTGCTGGCCAGACGGACTGGGCGCCCGCGAGCGTGCACGCCACGGGGGGGGCTTCGGGCTTGCTTGACGCCATCTCGAATATGCTGTCAGCTCCTCGTTAAAAGGAATTAAACGATGGCAAAAATACGACAGATCGACTACACCACGCCGCGGACGCTGGTTGCTTACAGCGGGAAGCGCACGGTGCGCCTGACGGGGCAGGAAAACCGCTACAAGTTTTCAGGAATCCTAATCGCGGGTGAAGAAGATGAATTCGCCCGGATTGGCGATGAGCGCCAGGACTGGCAGAAAAGCGCCTTCCCACTGCCGTGGACGGATTCCCCGGATGTGGTGGAGCCGGAGGTTTAAAATTCTCCAGCTCTGCTCTTGACAGTGGCTCTGCAAAAGCCTTTTTTCTTCGGTTTTCCCTGAATCCGGCGCGTTTGCGCGAACTTTTATTTTTTTAATTATGGCACTCAAAATCCGTCTCCAACGTCATGGCGCAAGCCATCGTCCTTTCTACCGCATGGTTGTCACTGAAGCCTTGGCTCGTCGTGATGGCCGTTTTGTTGAGGTGCTCGGCACCTACGAGCCACAGGCCAAGCGCCCGGAGGATGAGCTCAAGGTCAAGCTCGACCGTGTGGATTACTGGAAGTCGGTCGGTGCCAAGCCAACTGATACCGCAGCCAGCCTGATCCGCAAGGCCCGCCGCAAGGCCCGCCGCGAGGCACCGGCTGAAGCAGCCACTGCTGAGGCGTAGAGCACGAGCCTGGGGCAAAGAGCCCTCCCATGCACCTCGAATTTGATATTTTAACCCTCTTCCCGGAAATGGTGGAGGGTTTTTTTACGTCCAGTATGCTGGCGCGCGGGCGTAAAAACGGGCTGATTGATATCCGCACGCACCAGTTGCGCGATTGGGCCACGGATAAGCACCATAAGACGGATGAGCTGCCCTACGGGGGTGGGGCCGGGATGGTGATGAAGCCGGAGCCGATTTTTTCGGCGCTGGATACGCTGCGTCGCCCACAGAGCAAGGTTCTCTACATGGCACCGGATGGCGTGCCCCTGAGTAGCCTGCTGGCGCGCGAGCTGGCGCAGGAATCGCACCTGATTGTCTTGAGTGGGCACTACGAAGGTGTCGACCAGCGCGTGCGTGATGCGGCGGTCGATCTCGAAGTGAGCATCGGCGATTATGTCTTGACCAACGGTACGCTGGCGGCGGCGGTCCTGATTGACTGTGTGAGTCGATTTATCCCCGGATTTTTAGGTGACGAAAAATCCTTGACGGAGGAATCATTTATGAGCACTTTCCTCGGCTTTCCTCAATACACGCGTCCGGCAGACTTCCGCGGGATGTGTGTTCCTGAGGTTCTCCTATCCGGAGATCATGCGGCAATTGCGAAATGGCGGCAGGAGCAACAGATAGAAAAAACCCGGCGCCTGCGCCCCGATTTATTAGACTAAGCCCACAATTTTTAAACACACAGGAGTATTCCCATGAGCCAAGCAATCCTCGAAGAAATCACAAAAGATCAACTGACGGACGACCGCGCCGCCTTCAAAGTAGGCGACGGTGTCCGCGTCCACCTCAAGGTAAAAGAAGGTGAGAAAACCCGTATTCAGGTATTTGCCGGTATCGTGATTTCGCGCAAGGGCGGTGGTATCCAGGAGGCGTTCACGGTGCGCCGTATCGCTTCCGGTGTGGGTGTGGAGAAAGTTTTTCCCGTGCACAGCCCAAACATCGAGAAGATCGAGATCGACCGCGAGTCGGTTACCATGCGCGCCCGTATGTATTACATGCGCGACCGTATCGGTAAGGCCGCCAACCAGGTGAAGGAAAAACGCTTGGTCGAAGCTGGCCGGAAGTAGTCGACAGCGTTTTGAGGTTGGCTTAGGCTGAAGTCGTTCTCAAGATGGGCACTGGTAGAAATTAAATACCTGCTCATGCACTCGGACGACGACCTTCAAACAACGCTTTCCAAATGGCCTTTTATTCTGGGCGATGTGCTCCTTGTGGCGACGGCTCTGGCCATCGCCATCCTGGGTGATTGGCAGTTGACGAATTGGCAGGTGGCCGCGTGCGTGGTGTCGGTAGCGTTGGGGGCAGGTCTCTTCGTCTTGCCTTACATTGTCGAATATTATGTGCGGGTCCGCGAGGAGGCGGAAGACCGTTCGTCGGAACTGCGGCTGATTAAACGCCATCTCGGTGATGCAGAATCCCAACTGGCGGCTATCGACGAGCGGATGGCTGCTTTTGAAGCGACTGCTGAGTCGGTGTTTGGCCGTGTAGGCCATTTGGAGCCCCGGATCGAACGCATGGAAGCGCAAGACCAAGACTGGGATGCCTCGGTAAAGGGGTTGGAACAATCATTCGGCGCAAAGGTAGAGCCGCTACTAGAGGCAAGGGCACTTCAGCAGGCTGAGCTGGATGCGCTGAGCGCAAAGGTCGCCGCCCTTACGGATTCATTGAATGCTCCCGTTGAAGCCGCAGAGCCTGCTGTCGAAGCCGCAGAGCCTGCTGTCGAAGCCGCAGAGCCTCCTGTCGAAGTAGCGGAGCCTCCCAACGAAGTAGCGGAGCCTCCCGCCGGGGCCGCACCAGAGGTCGATACTGTAGATGCGGCCAATGTGGCCGATGCATCAGATGCGCCCGATCCGGCACCCGATGCATCAGATGCGGCCAATCCGGAGATTGATTCGGCAGCAGAGGTCGAGGTCGATGCGGCAGCAGAAGTTGAGGTCGATTCGGTGGATGAGTCGGTGGAAGTGGACCACAAGGCCGCTGTTTCGCGTCCGGTGCGGGCAACCCGGCAGCGCCGTCAGATGGAGCCCAGGCTCTTGCAAAGAGCCATCGAGACTAAGAAGGACGGTCAATCACTTGCCGTGAGCCGGATTATTACAGGTAAGCTCAAGCCCGCGCAAAATACAGCGGTGGTCGCTGCGGTCTTTATTGGTATTGGGAATAAGCCCTATGTGCGCGGCAGTGGCGGCGGCTTGAGTTGGGAGACCGGTGTGCCGATGGAATTTGAGGCAATCGGCAAGTGGCGCTGGGTTGCACCGGCTGATTTGGATGAGCCGATAGAGATTCAGCTCTTTCGCAATGACGAAGATCCCGATGCAGCGGGGAAATCGACCCTGAAGCCGGGCCAGCAACTGAACTTGTCGCCGGTTTTTTGATGGGTGGGTATTGTAGCCGGGTTGGCTCTGCCGCCCGGTCGCTGTGTTGTCGGTGTGCGGGTGTTCTTAAATGTGCGGGGTAGGCGGCAGAGCCAACCTACCTACGGTTGGGTTGTATCAAGCCTCCAGCAATGCCCGAAAGGCGGCTTCGTCGAGAATCGGCACACCGAGCTTTTCGGCCTTGCTGTGTTTGGAGCCGGCGGCTTCGCCGGCCAGGAGGTAGTCGGTCTTTTTACTGACGCTGGAGCTGGTACGGCCGCCGGCCGCCTCAATCATCTGCGTGGCCTCGTCGCGGGTGAGGTTGGGCAGGCTGCCGGTTAGGACAAAGATCTTACCATCCAGGGGGCCGCCGCTGCTTTGGGTGCGACTGCTCTGTAGATTCAGCCCATGGGCCTGGAGCTGCTGGACGAGTGCCTGGTTGTCGGGATTGGCGAACCAGGCATGGATGCTCTGGGCCATGATGGTGCCAATACCGTCGACGGCTTCGAGCTGTTCCTCGCTGGCGTTGGCAATGGCTTCCAGGGAGGCGAAACTGGCTTCGAGGTCTTTGGCCGACTGCTTGCCCACCTGGGGGATGCCGAGGCCGTGGATGAGCTGCCAGAGCGCACGCTGCTTACTGGCCTCCAGGGCGAGGATGAGATTCTGGGCCGACTTTTCGGCAAACTTGTCGAGGTTGAGCAAGTCGGACTCGCTCAGGCGGTAGAGGTCGGCGGGTGTTTGGGCCAGGCCGCGTTGCACCAGTTGCTCGACCACGGCGGTGCCGAGGTTCTCGATGTCCATACAGGCGCGGCTGGCAAAGTGCTGGAGGGCGCGCTGCTGGCGAACCGGGTCGTCCTGGCGGACGATGCGCCAGACCGCTTGGCTCGGGTCCCGCTCGGCCTCGATGCCGAGGGCTTTGAGGTGTGCCCCGAAGTCGAACGGCTGGCTATCAGCGGGCCGTTGGTCGAGATTCACACTCAGGACCTGGGGGATGATTTCACCCGCTTTTTGGACCAGGACGGTGTCGCCGGGGCGGATGTCCTTGCGGCGAATTTCGTCCTCGTTGTGCAGGGTGGCACGCGAGACGGTGGTGCCGGCCAGTTGCACGGGCTCGAGAATCGCGACCGGGGTGACGGCCCCGGTGCGGCCGATTTGCAGGCTGATTTCCTTGAGCCGTGTTTCCGCGCGCTCGGCCTCGAACTTGTAGGCGATGGCCCAGCGGGGCGCTTTGGAGGTGTAGCCCGCTTCTGCCTGCAGGGCGAATTGGTTGAGTTTGACGACGGCTCCGTCGGTTGGATAGGCGAAGCTTTGGCGCATCGTATCGAGTTCTTCGATACAGCCCCATGCTGCTTCGATGCCGTTGGCCAGCCAGACTTTTTCCAGCACGGGAAAGTGCCAGTCCTTTAGCTTATCCTGGATCTCGGATTGGGCGGTGAAGTAGTTCCCCGGCTCGCAGGCGCCGATGCCGTAGAGCACGATATTGAGTGGGCGCTGGCGGGCCTCGGCGGGGTCGAGTAATTTAATGGTGCCAGCGGCGAGGTTGCGGGGGTTGGCGAAGAGCGGCTGGCCGGCGGCTTCGCGGGCGGCGTTGATTTGCTCGAAGGTCTGGTGGCGCATGTAGATTTCACCGCGCACTTCGAGGATCGCCGGTGCGTCGGCGATGTGATCGGGGATGTCGCGGATGGTGCGGACATTTTGGGTGATATCGTCGCCTTCGATGCCGTTACCGCGGGAGACGGCGCGCACGAGTCGCCCGTCTTCATAGGTCAGGCTGACGGCGACGCCATCGATCTTGGGTTCCACCAGATAGGTCAGCGTTTGATCAGGAAAGCGCCGGAGGAGGCGTTGGCCGAACTCCATTAGTTCGGCAGCGCTATAGGTATTATCGAGACTCAGCATCGGTTGGCGATGGCGGTAGCTGGCGAAGGCATCGAGCCGGTCGTCACCGACGGTTTGGGTAGGGGAGGCCGCGAAATCGAATTCCGGGTGGGCGGCTTCCAGTTTGGCCAGAGTCGCCTTGAGCCGATCGTAGGCCTGGTCGTCGATTACTGGCTGTGCCGCCTGGTAGTAGCGGCGGTCGTGTTCAGCGATTTCTGCGCGGAGCCGGGCGATTTGGTTTTGCGGGTCTGACATAAGCAAGAGTGAAACCGTGCCAGACGGTTTGTAAAGCGGGCAATGTCCTGCAAGTCATCTGGATCGTCCCGTCACGAATTATTTCGTTTCTGCGTTACTTCCTGAAGGGGGGAGGCTAAAGTGAGACTATGGATAAACTGCCCATTGTGCTCACGCTTCTATTCGGCCTCGCTGCCGGTGCTTTTATGGCCCATACATTTCGGTCGGATTCTGGCTCGCTTGCGCCGCAGCCGGCTGATGATTCAGCGCTCATTGAGGGCACGGGTGGCGGCCTATCCGCAGACGGAGTCATCAGAAGGGGTGGCGGGCGAAGCTCTGCTTTGGAGCCGGCTCTTGTGGACACGCCGCCTTTGGATTCGCTTAGCCTCGATCAGAAAATTGCCCGTATCGATGAATTAAAGCTGACGGCTTCCCTGGATAACTCTATCCAGACGCTCGAGCTCATAGCCAGCATGTCAGAAATGGAGCTTAAAGCCATGCTGGAGCAAATGGGGAAACGTGGTTTGGGCAGCATCAATGATTGGTTGATGCCGTATCACCTCTTCACTGCCTGGGTGGAGAAAAATCCACAAAATGCCTTTCGTTTTCTGAAAGAGGAATCGAATCCGATGCAGCAGCAGATGTATAGCAATTCGTTGTTTTCCGCTTGGGCAGCGACAGATCCGGATGGAGCGCTGGCCGCTATTGAGCAGATCGATGAAAAACAAAAGCGCGATCAGGCTTTTTCAGCGGTCACCATGGCGATTGCGGGCAAGGATCCGAACCGGGCCTTCAAATTGCTCGATTCGCGGGACGATACCCGTTCGTGGCAATACTCGACTGTCTTTATGCTCTGGGCCGGACAGGATTTGGATGCCGCCATGGCGCAGGTGGCAACGATGGATAGCGGCGAAGCCCGCACGCATGCGCTGTCCGGCATGGTCAATGGAATGGCGGCAAAGAACATCGACCGGGCCGCCGCGTTTGCGATCGGACTGGAGCGGGAAAGCGAACGTGATCTGGCCATGCAGACGGTCATGAACGTTTGGATCAATCAGGATATGGATGCGGCATTGGATTTTATCGGCCAAATCGAGGCTGGTCCGACGAAGAACAACATGATTCAAAACTCGATTTGGGCGCTGGCACGCGCCGATCCGGAGCGTGCCCTGGAATTTGCGCAGACCGAGATGACGGGGCGTGCCCAAGACAATGCAGTTTCGAATGTGATTCGTCAAATGGCGCGTGACGAGCCCGCTAAGGCGGCTGCGCTGGTGGGCAATCTACCCTTTGGACGAGTCTACTCGAACTCGGTCCAGGCGATCGCCCGCGAATGGGGTAATCAGGATCCTGTTGCGGCGCTCGCCTGGATGGAAACTCTGGAAACAGGCGAAGAAACAGATCGGGCCTACAGCAGTATTCTTAATTCGTTTGCGACTAATCAGCCAGAAGAGGCCGAACGGTACTTGAGTCAGATGGAGGCAGGCGACAATAGGATAAAACTGGCGAGCTATGTGGCGCAAAACATGGCTAAAGAAGATCCGCGTGGTGCCTTGATATGGGCGCAGTCTCTAATGGATGAAGCCTCTGTAGATCAGGTATCGGCGGCGGTGGTTGGCGCATGGGCGGAGCGGGATCCACGGGCCGTGGTGGCCTACTTGCAAGTTAATGGAGGCGACGGAGTGCTGGAAAAACACGTCGTGCCGATCGCCGATAACTGGGCACGGCAGGATGTGGAAGGCGCTGCGGCATGGGCACTCGGTTTGGACGGGGAGGCGCATCGATTGGCGGTTGAGCGAGTTTCCCGGGAGTGGCTTGACCATAATACGGAGCAGGCCTCGATTTGGATAGCGGACCTGGCGGCGGGCCCGGCGCGGGACAATGCGGTACGGAATCTCGTCAGTACGGTGTATCGATCCGACCCGGCGGCGGCTTTTGCCTGGGCCACAACGATTGAGAATGATCGCAACCGCGGTCGTGATGCCCGCCGAGCCGTTCTGCAGATGAAGAGCAACGGGCAGAGTGATGAGGCGCAGCAATCGATCCAAGCAAGCACTCTGAGCGATGCAGAAAAAGAGAAATTGCTCAAGCTGTTGAACTAAAGGCGGGGGATACCCCAGCTTCCTTTTGATTTTGGGGCATTGTTCGCTAAGGTCTTGTATTGTGATAAAGAAAACAAGCAAGACCGCTCTGGTCAGATCGACCCCGGCAGGGCTCTACTGTGAGGCGGGGGATTTCTATATCGATCCCGTCCGTCGGGTGGCGCGTGCGCTGATTACCCATGCTCACAGCGATCATGCGCGGGCCGGGATGGCATCCTATTTGACGGCGCAGAGTGGGGTGAATGTGCTGCGGGAGCGAATCGGGCTGGACGCCCCGGTCGCGGGCATTGCTTTCGGGGAGCGGCGGCGCATCGGCGACGTCACGGTGTCTTTTCATCCGGCGGGGCATATACTGGGTTCTTCCCAAATACGGATGGAGCATCGTGGCGAGGTGAGTGTGGTGACGGGCGACTACAAGGTGGCACCCGACGCATCCTGCGAGGCCTTTGCGCCGGTGGCTTGTCATCATTTGATCACGGAGGCGACCTTTGCCCTGCCGGTCTATAAGTGGCCGTCGCCGGAGCGGGTATTTCGTCAAATCAATCAGTGGTGGCGGGAGAATCAGGCTGAGGGCCGCACTTCAGTGCTCTTCGCCTATGCCCTGGGTAAGGCGCAGCGGGTGTTGTGCGGGATCGATCCCAGCATCGGCCCAATCGGTGTGCATGGGGCGGTGGATAAAATGCTGCCGCACTACCGGGCGGCGGGGCGTCCGATACCGGCAGGCATCATTAAAGCGAGTGCGGATCACAAGGACCGGCTTAAAGGCTGTGGTTTGATCATCGCTCCGGGCTCGGTGCAGAATACGCCCTGGCTGCGCAAGTTTGCGCCATATTCGCTGGCCTTCGCTTCGGGCTGGATGGCGATTCGCGGGGCGCGGCGACGGCGGGCGCTGGATCGCGGCTTTGTCGTGTCAGACCATGTTGATTGGCAGGGGATTTTGGATACGGTTGAGCACAGTGGGGCGCACCGGGTGGGCGTGACGCATGGTTACGCCGGTCCGCTTGTGCGCTGGCTGAGGGAAGAACGCGGCTTGGATGCGTATGAGGCCGCTGCGCGAAGTGAGGCCGCTGCGCGGAGTGAGGCCGCTGCGCGGAGTGAGGCCGCTGCGCGGAGTGAAAGTGGGAGTGGGGCCGCTGCGCGGAGTGAAAGTGGGAGTGGGAGTGAAAGTGAGAGTGGGAGTGAGGAGGAGAGTGAGGGCGCTGCGCGGAGTGGGAGTGAGGGGGGCGTTTCGGGGTGAGGCGTTTTACGGAGCTTTATATGGAGTTGGATGCTTCGAACCGCAAGACGGTGAAGCTGGCTGCTTTGAAGCGCTATTTTGCGGAGGTACCAGCGGAGGATGGGGCTTGGGCGGTCTTTTTCCTGACGGGACAACGGCTGAAGCGGCCGATTAAGTTGCAGAACTTTCGCGAGTGGGCGGGGGCGATTTGCGGCTATCCGGCCTGGATGGTGGAGGCGTGCTATGATCACGTGGGTGACTTGGCGGAGACTTTGGCCTTACTGCTGGCGGATGTGCCGAGTGAAGCCGGGGAGGGGGTGGTCGATTGGCCCTTGCATCGCCTGGTGGAGACGGTGATTGCGCCGCTGCGTGATTTGGAGCCGGAGGTGCAGCGTGCGCGTGTGACTGAAATTTGGGCGCAGCTGGATGGGGAGAGTTGCTTTATTTTCAATAAACTCATCACCGGGGGCTTTCGGGTGGGGGTGAGTCAGACAATCGTCAGCGCGGCCTTGGCTGATTTGGCGGGTGTGGCTCCGGCGGTCATGGCGCATCGCTTAATGGGCACCTGGCGGCCGACGGCGGCGGATTACCGGGCGCTCTTCTCCGGGGAGTCGATGGGTGATGCTGTGGCCAAGCCATATCCGTTTTGCCTGGCTTACCCGCTGGATACGTCGGCCCGGGAGGCGCTCGGGCCGATTCAGGACTGGCAGATCGAGTGGAAGTGGGATGGGATTCGAGCGCAGTTGATCAAGCGGGACGGGGCGGTTGTTATTTGGTCGCGGGGGGAGGCTCTGGTGACGGAGCAATTTCCTGAGGTGGTCGAGGCGGCGGCTGATTGGCCTGATTCGGTGGTGCTGGACGGGGAGCTGCTGGTTTGGTCGGGGGCGGATGACCGGCCGGCACCCTTTTCGGAACTGCAACGGCGGCTGGGACGAAAAACAGTTGGGCCTAAGCTGCGTCGGGAGGCACCTGTCATCTTTATGGCTTACGACCTTTTGGAGTTGGCGGGCGAGGATCTGCGCGAGCGGAGTGGGGCCGAGCGCCGGAATCGGCTGGAGGCCTGGGCGCGTGAGGTCTCCGGCGCCGGGTTTCGGCTCTCACCATTGATCACGGCGGATTCATGGGCGGCCCTGGCCGAGCTGCGGGAGGCATCGCGGAGTCGCCGGGTGGAAGGGCTGATGCTCAAGCGAAAAACGGCGGCTTACCATACCGGGCGCAAAAAGGGCGACTGGTGGAAATGGAAGGTAGCGCCCCACACGGTGGACGCGGTCATGGTCTATGCGCAGCAGGGGCACGGCCGCCGGGCGGGGCTCTACACCGACTATACCTTCTCGGTGTGGTGGGGGGATCAACTGCTGCCGATCGCCAAGGCTTATTCCGGGCTGAGTGATGCCGAGATTCGCCAGGTGGACCGCTGGATTCGGCAAAATACGCTCGATTCGCACGGGCCGGTGCGGGTCGTGCGCCCGGAGCTGGTTTTTGAAATCGCCTTCGAGGGGATACTGGAATCGAAGCGGCACAAATCGGGCCTGGCGGTGCGTTTCCCCCGCATTCTGCGCTGGCGGGCGGATAAGACTGCCGGCGATGCGGATAGTTTGCAGCAGATGCGGGGATTGTTGGCGGTTTCGTGAGGTGATTCCACCGGGAATAGCTTGGTTTCCGGGTTTGGCGTAAGCGTTCTTTTCCCACATCCTAACGCGGCCGGACTTTTGTTTTATCTTGTCGGGCATGGAATACGAACCGAGTAAAGTGAAACAAAAGTGGCGCAGCCGCGAAGAGATCAAAGAGCATCTGGATGCGTTTAAGCGTTCAGGTTTAACACAGCAGGCATTTTGCCGAGAGCGGGGACTGAGCGTAGCGACGTTTTCGAACTGGCGGCGTAAGGCCGAAGCAGCTGGCAAGGAGTCGGAAGCTTTATTCCGCCCGGTGAGGTTGAACATTCCACAGGATTCCTGTGGGCCAGTCGTGCGACTTGCTGACGGGACAGAACTATTTTTCCCGCAGTGCGCGTGCGCCCGCGATATCGCCTCGGTGGTCTTCGCACTCAGAGAGGTTGGTTCATGCTAAATCCCGGACTAGCCACAAAGATTTATCTGGCCACGGGTGTGACCGATATGCGCAAGAGCTTCAACGGTCTTTATGCGCTGGTATCCGGCACACTTGAAACAGATCCACTCAGTGGTCATTTGTTCGTTTTTTGCAACCGGCGGCATGACCGGATAAAGATCCTCTGTATTGCCGATCCCGATCTGAAGGAATTGATCTGCCCGGTTACAGGGTTGCCGATGAAACCGGTCTTTTTCGAGTTCGCAGAAGGTAAACACGGCACGACCCCCGAAAAGACACTCAAAAATTATGCAGGCATCTTGCAGACCGACGGAGCGAGCAACTTCGGCGACGTTCCCTCGCGCACAGATATAATACACATGAACTGTTGGGCACATGTGCGGCGCTACTTCGTCAAAGCGGAAGAGGCTGGTGAGAAACAGGCTGCCGATTACCTCGTGGTCATTGACCGGCTGTTTCGCCGTGAGCGCATCGCCCGGCGCTTCCGGCTCAACCCGGCGGACTTATTGGAACTACGCCGCCGCTTCAGTTTGCCAGCGGTCGATGCCCTCTTTGCAAAAGCCCTTGCCTATGCGCAAAGTGAGCGGATGCTCAAAACACCACTGCCCAAAGCGATCAACTACACACTCGCCCGGACCGGGGAGCTGCGCGAGTGCTTCCTTCACGCACCTTCGCGCATCGACAACAACCTCGCCGAGAACGCTCTGAGCCCAAGGCTCAACCGCAGTATCGCAAATCCGAGGCTCGATGGCTATATGCGGGAAAAGAACGCTTACGTTTGGTGCGGCAGTCCTCTACTTTCTTTCCAGGAGGGAGATCAAGCGCCTGGAGTGAAAGAGGAAAGGACCTTGAAAAGCTGGGAGATGTCGTCCGACTACTTCGGCCGATGAGCCTCTCGAAAAAAAGCACTTGAATAAATGACATAAATCATGCATGATTTCATGCATGGCAATTAAGACAATTAGTTTGGAGTTGGACGCTTATGAGCGCTTAAA
>REBV01000200.1 GCA_007692545.1 Puniceicoccaceae bacterium | reverse complement strand
TTCGTTTGCCCGCTTGGAAACGGCTTTGCGGGAGGGCACGGAGGATGCTGAGAAGGTCCGTGCGCAATTGCTGGCGCGGATGCATGACCTCTCTGAATTTATGAAGACGCTGAAGCAGCGTTTCTCCATCTGGTACAACCGTAATCATAACAATCGCCTGGGGACTTTGTGGATGGATCGCTTTAAAAGTGTGTTGGTGCAGGGCGAAGGCAACCCCTTGCAGACCATGGCGGCTTACATTGACCTGAATCCGGTGCGTGCGGGGCTGGTGGAGGACCCGAAGGACTACCGCTGGTGCGGCTATGCGGAAGCAGTGGCGGGCAATGAGAAGGCGCAGCGGGGGCTGGAGGTGATTTGGGCAGATTATGCGAGATCCGGGATACGAGATGCGGGGAGCGGGATACGAGATACGGGATCCGGGCGGCGGGGCTCAGATAGGCTGATGCAGGCGGCGAGCTTGAAATCGGCTCTGTCGGCGCACCGGAGTTTGATTTTTGGTAAGGGGGCTTCGCCCTGGACACACAAGGGAAAGCTGATTGACCGCAAGGCGGCGGAGAAGGTGCTGAATGCGCAAAAGGGCGAGCTGCCACTGCCGGTGGTATTGCGGTGCCGGGTGCGGTATTTTACCGATGGAGTGGTGCTGGGATCGGCTGAATTTGTGCGGAGCTACGCGGCGCAGTGGCAGGCGGGACGTGGACGTGAGCCAGTCGTGGCGGGCACTGCGGCGCGGGGGGCAGCCTGGGGCGATCTGGCGGTAGTGAATAAAATGCGGCGGGCGGTTTTTGGTGCGACCTGATAGGCTTGGCACTTGGGTTGCTTGGTTCGGGTTTTACGGTGTGCGGGTGAGTGATTGTTCGCTCTGGGCCATACGTCATCGGAATTTAACATTTTTAGAACTGGCATTGAATCTGCTTTATTCTCTATCGTCAGTCTACCCCGACAACTATTATGAAAACAAAAACAGGGGAAAAGTTCTACTCGCGGTCGTATGTATTATGGGCGCTTTTATCAGTGGCAGTCATCGGTATATCGGCGATTGCAATCGTTTATGATGTGGCACAGGGCGTCGCACTTGGCGTCAGCTTGCTTGAGCGCGGCCTGGCTGCCGTCATATGTATCCTGCTGGCTTATTGGTTATCGGCGCTGGTCAGCGCATTGGCACCGACCACTGTCTCGAAGTCGGGCATCCGCTCCTACACGATTCTGGGTGTGTATCACTGGATCGAATGGTCGCAGGTCTCGCGGGTTGAAGCGGTCTCATTTTGTGGTATTCGCTACGCTAAGATCCACTCCAAGTCGGGTGGGGCACCGATTTGGCTGCCCGCTTTCCTCCAGAAACAGGACCGATTCCTGGCTCAGCTGAGACAGCACACCGCTTATTCAGAGGCAGTCGAAGCAGCCTTCCGCGGCAGCACCCAGGGTAATCAATCCGGGATGCTGATGCCCGCCCGTTAGGCGGGAGGTACTAGCGGCTGGGGGTGTTCGGCGCGTCCGGGCGTATCTGGTCGAGGGGCAAGCCCGCTCGACTACGTAGTCGGATCGGCTTGCCGTCCGACATGAGCGGGTGAGCGGCTTGGATTGGTCGTGCGGTGGGGGCGTATTAATGATGCGGAGATGGATCCGACTGTAAGCAATTCAATTGTACAGTTTGGACAGTTGTTGCGGTGCCGTCTGTGGAATTTTACGGACAGGGTGGGCAGTTGTTCCATATTAGGTTTAGTGTCGGTGCCTAGGGGCGTGTTACCCGTAGGCGGAAAAATCGTCTTGGGTTTTCAGATACGGTTTTTGGGTCGGTTAATTTGACGTTTTCGCCGACTTCGCCGGGGTTGGTGGCGATGACTTCCCAGTCTGTCAATTCGCTGCTGGCCAGAACTTCATACAGCAGGTCGGCGGCGGCCCGGAAAAAGCTTATTTCCGTTTGCGTGTCGATTATTTGAATGCTGAATGCTTGGATTGTGTTTGGCACCCTGGGGTCGCCGCCGAGGGCATATTCGAGGAGGTTGACGATTCCGTCGCCATCGGGATCGGCGAGGGGATCAGCATCTGCATCGCTCAACTCGTTGGCGGCGGCCCAGGTATCATAATTGTCTTCACCTGCTTCGATTACCAGTGTGCCTTCGGCGGAGCCTTGGTAGTTGGGGTCGGTGATGATGGCCTCCACGGCATAGGAGCCGACCGCACTGGGCGCATCCGGCTCTCCGTCATAAGTGATGGCAACCGAGAGCCCGGTCGGTTCGGTCAGCACGCTCACGGGTTTGGGCGTGCCGTCAAAGACGGCGATTAAATCGCCTAAGCTTACGGTGGCTGGGGCCGGGTTGACGGTGATGGATGCGTTTCCGCTGAGTTCGCCATCGCTGGCTGTCACGGTAAACAGCTCCCCGGCAGTGGTGGCGGTGAAGAGGCCTTCAGCATCGATAGTGCCACCACCTGAGCGAGTCCAGTTGAATGCGGAGGGCTGGCTGCCGAGTGGGGTGCTGAACTGGTCGACCACGGTAGCCGAGAAGGCGCGTGTGCCTCCGAGGGTGACGCTGGTGCTGAGCGGCTCCACATTGATAGCGCTGGCGGTTTGGTACACCCGAACGTTGAGGGAACGGCTGCGGCTCAGGCCTTCAGCATCGCTGACATTGATCGTCAGCGTGTAATCACCCGCGCCTTCAAAAAAGGCGGTGCTCGCTTTAGCTGCATTGTCTGCATTGGGTGAGAAAAAGACGGGGAGGGGGGCACTTGTTTGGTGAACTGCGCTCCAGGTGTAGGTCAGATTGGCTTCACCGCCATCGTCGCTGGCGGTGACGGTCAGGCCCAGAGAGCTGCCGCGCACGATGACATAGTCGACCGCAGTTTCGCCGGTTCCCTCCGTTTCCGTCTCTGTCGAGCTGGTCGCGAGTGAATCGATGGTGGGGGGTTGGTTGCTCAAGTCGCCGCCGCTGGTTAGGCTTACGGTATCGACCCACCAGCCCGGGCTGGCGACGGAGCTGTTGGTGGCCAGCCCCCAGCGCACTTGCAGCGTCTTGCCCGCAAATTTTGCGTTATCGGTAAAATTAATAATCGTCTCAATAAAGCCGTTGCTATTGCCCGTCCAGGCATCCGTTTGCCTGAAATCGCTTGCGTTTTGAGGGCCGCCTGCGGGAAGAATTGAATCATCATAGCCACCGCTGACCATGCTCATGCCGGAGTTGGAGCTGGTGGGGTCGAACCAGTTGCCGTTATCGACTTTAAACTCAATCCGGGCACCGTCGCGCCGGTTTTCAAGATCGTAAGCGTGCCAGAAGCTGAAGCGGAGGTCTTCGGCATTGCCGGGTATGGCAATCGGTGGGCTTTCCAGCCATTGAGTCGATTTTGTGGCCGGGCCGGGGGCGAAGTAAGCGGTGGGTGCGGTGTGGCTTTGGTCGCTGACCAGTCGCCAGCCATTGTTGGTGTCGAGATTGCCGCCCCAGCCAGTCACTTCGCCGTCGAAAGTCTCGTTCCAGAGGGCGGAGACGACTTCAAAAGCGTCGATCAAGGTTGCCGTTTCCTGGTCGGGATTTTCGACCACTACATTCCAAAGACCGGGGGCGGCTCCGGTGAGATCAATACTGGCACGCAGTAAATTGCTCTGCACTTCGGTAGTCGTGCCGTCGATGCGATCTGAGCCTCGTTCCAAGCGGAGGGTGGCTCCCGCTTGCAGGGCATTGCCCTCGACTGTAAGCGTTACCGGGCCGGGCAGAGCGGTGGCGGGGGAGATAGCGGTAATGCTCAGCGGTGGCGGTGGCGGAGTCTCATTTGCAGAGCCACTGATGAGCAGCGAGTAATATTGCTGGTTATTTGTCAAACTGCCCTGATAGCTGATCACAGCACGGTAGGTGCCTGCCACCGGGGGCGCGGCGATGAAGACTTGCTCGACATTATCGGTATTATTGACGCCCGTGGTGGCGGGCAGTTCGAGGGATTCCAAGGTCCAGGTGCCGACAAAAGGCATCACGTAGGGGAAATATTCGTTGCCGACCGAGTCGATAATACGGAGGTCGAGGTTATTTCGTAGCCGAGGGGTACGCAGATCCGAGGTGGAGGTAGCAGTGCCTGCGGGGTCAGTCCAGGCCAGCGTGGCGCGGATGGGGGAGACGCCGTCCCAGACAAATTCATGGCTGATGATCGGCTCAGCGGGGGTAATGAGTGCTTCTGTGAGACGCTTTTTGATGGGGAAGTCAGCGTGGTCTTGCAGCAGTTCCGCTGCTGCGACGGCGTTGATGAGCCCCCAGCCATAGCGGTAGTCCGGTCCGGGATTTCCCAAATCGTCTGCCGTATGGATGAGTAGGCCGCGCAGCGTGCTCGAACGCATGGCCCCACCCGGGAAAAGGCGGGCGTATTTTTCAATCAGCAGGGCGGCGGTGCCGGTCGCATTGGGAGCCGCCATACTGCTACCGCTCAGCGTCGAGTAGGCAGTATTGCTCCCATTGGAGGTGGAGTAGACACCCACGCCATTGGCGACGAGATCGGGTTTGATGCGCCCGTCATCAGTGGGGCCCCAGGAGGAGAAACTGCTCATACTTGCATTTGACAGGTCGCGCTGACCGGAGCTTACGGCATCACTGACCGCCCCCACGGTAATCACATTTTTTGCCACCGAGTCGAACCCCAGCGTGTCGTAGCCGTTACGGTAAATTCCGTCGCCAGCGGGGTGGAGGCTGCTGTCGTAGGCCACCACGGTGGAACTGCCTGGAGAGAGGGCTACTGTCTGCCCATTGGTCGGGTTGTTCCCACGATCATTGCCTGCAGCACGAAACATGAGGTAATAGGGGGCACTGTAAGCAATCGCATCGCTATCGCGGGAGAAGCTATTGTATACCCCGAATCGCGGGTCGATGGAGTTGGCAGTGGTGCCGCTGCCGTGCCACTCATAGACACGGGACGGGCTGCCGCTATTAACGAAATGCCAGCCCGTGATAATCGTGTAACTGTGATTGGAAAGATAGATCTTACCGGATTCGCCGGGAAAAGTCGCCGCCCGATCAATCATCTCTGCCTTATCGTCGATCCAGTCGTAGCTATCCACAAAAATCTCCGGAGCCATGCCCTGTGCCCGGGCGGTCACCCCGGCTGCGGCAATGGTCCCGCCCACATGGGTGGCATGAGTGATCGGGGCCGCTCCATCCATCACTCGCACCCGGTTGCCCGTGGCAAATTCCTGATGGCTGGCCCGCACTGAGCCACCGTCCCAGACACCCACCACCAAGCCATTCCCACGCAAGGATTCAGGGGCCTCGCGCAGCACATCCGCACCTGTGCTGATGGCCGCTTCGCGATTGAGCGTCGTCAAATAGACCGGAGCCCCCTCCACAAAGTCAACCAACTCGCGGACCGATCCGTTTGGAGTCTCCACCCGCTGCGGCAGACCCCGGTCCCGAGCTTTCTCCAGGGCCTCAGCCCGGCGCGAGCGCTGCAAATTCTGCACTTCCGCCAGCACGGAGGCACGCACAGCAGGATCGGAGAGCGGGCCGGAAGCTTCCAAAATATCGGCAATCGAGCGCTCCGGTGGTCCGCCCGAGGGAGGGGAGGTACCGCTCTGGCCGGGCGGCGGCGTGCTGGAGGACGCTGCTGCCGGTGCCTCAGCTCCACCGCTTGGCGTATTATTTTCAGCCGAAGCAAGTAAAGCAGCCAGGAACAGGAAAGCGTATAGCGCGTGGGGTCGAAGTCGGTTCAGGTGGGGCATAGTAAAACGTTCTTAATTCCATCGTTATTCACAAAACTGGAAATTTCAACTTTGTTTAGCGCTTTCGGAATGAAGGGCGATACCTCCTTCTTTCTTTACTTTGAGCAAACCGAGATTCTCCCGTCCATAGAATATCGCTAAAAAGCGGAATTCAGTTTCTCTACTCGGTTCCCCAAGCTTCGCGAAAGCGGGAAATGAGTTCTGGATCGGTCACTCCGTTCACGATAAACTGTATCGCAATGCAGAAGATCAGGAAACCCATGATCTTGGTCATCGCATGAAAGCCACGCGGCCAATGAGTATCCCTCCCGCGATTCGCACTCCAGGCAGCGAGATTCCGAAAAAGGAAATGATCAGCGTGCCTGCCAGCAGGAAGGTCCCGAGGATGGCGATCATATAGATCACACCCATCTTGCCCTGTTCATTTCGCGTCCTGTCGTCCTGCCCTTCCGTGATGCCCGATGTGAACTTGCGGTTGCGGGTGTTCGGCGCGTCCGGGCGTATCTGGTCGGGGGGCAAGCCCGCTCGACTACGTAGTCGAGCGGCTTGCCGTCCGACATGAGCGGGTGAGCAGGCCTGGATTGGTCGTGCGGCGGTGGGGCGTGCGAGTCACAAATTATGGCTTGTGACTCGCTTTGTTCAGGCTCAATTTCTTCACATGTGCCTGCCTTTCCTGAACTCACTTACCAACGGAATTCGCACTACCGTTCTGCGCTTCACTACCCCCACTCTCTATGCCGCCGTAGTCACCGGCCTGCTCATTTATGCCTTCGAAGTGGATTGGGACGAAAGATCCTTATTACGTTACATCTTGCTAGTCGGCCTCGGATTTGTCACCAGTCTTCTCTGGGATCTGATTGCCGAGGCCAGAGCGGTTTGCAAGGTCAAAGGACTCATAGGTCAGATGGGGATCTTCCTGGGGCTCATTCTCTACTCCATTTTTATCATGCCTGTGGAGCTCGATAAGGCACCCCCACCTTTTTTCTACGGTTACTTCATTCTACTCTTCGCCCTTCATCTCGGCATCGCCCTAATACCGTCGCTTAAGGGCGGCGGCACCCGAAGCCTCTGGAACTTCAATCTGTCCTGCTTCCTTCGCTATTTCTTCAGCAGCGTCAATGCGGCGCTACTTTTCGGCGGGCTCGCGCTCGGGCTCCTCAGTATCGACAAGCTCTTTGAGATTGGCCTCAAAGAGAACTTGTATGCGCAGCTCTGGATGTTCTGCGCCTTCTTTGTCCATCCCATGCTCTTTCTGGGCGGGCTTCCCCGGCTGGATCATCTGGAGACGAAAAGCGCCTTTCCCAGGCCACTCCGTTTCAGCCTCGCCTTTATCGGCCTACCGCTGGTCTTGCTCTACCTGATCATCCTCTATGCCTATCTCGCCAAGATCATCCTGCAGTGGAGTTGGCCCGATGGTTGGGTGGCCATGCCGATCTTCGTGCTCGCGGTGGTCAGCCTACTGACCTACCTCCTCAGTCTGCCTCTGCCCAAGACTGAAAACTGGGCGCGCCTCTACCACCGTTGGCTCTTTCGTCTGCTTCTCCCACTCGCCATTGTCCTCTTCCTTGCCCTACAGATTCGCCTCGGCGATTATGGGATGACAATCAACCGTTATCTCGGTTTGGCTCTGGCAATCTGGCTCTTTGGCATCGCCCTTGCCTACCTCATTCGGCCAGCTCTTAGCATCGCCTGGCTGCCGGGCAGCTTGTTGGTAGTCTCGCTCTTTTCAATCTACACCGGACCATTCGGCGCCTTTGGTTGGAGCGAACGTGCTCAACTCGAACGCCTCCGCGGCATGGCCGCCGATATGGGTGCAATCGAAAATGGCGTTCTCGTGCCCGCCACCAGGGAGCCAGAACCGGAAATTGTGGAAAACTTTCAAAGCGCTCTGCGCTACCTGCTGACAAATTTCGGCCTCGAATCACTCGAAGTGGAACTCGCCGGCTTCCATGCCCATAGCAGGGGCCAGCCAGTCTCTAGCTCGATACGCGCCCACCGTGCCACCAACCGAATTATGAACTACCTTGAGCTGGAGGCGGTCACGGAACGGAAGCGCCTTTACTTCAATGCCCGACATTTCGCAGTGCCTACCGATCAACACGCGTGGATGATTGATCTTACGCTTTACGGACATTCGAGAAGCAAAGTAACCGATGTATTCGCCATTGGCTCGACTGAGCTAAGCTTTCTCCATGACGCCGATCACGCACGCCTGGAGGTCTACGCCGACGATGGCCGGATCGCCGAGATCGACCTCGCCCCTTGGGCCGCCGATCTCGAAGTGGCCATTGCCACAAATAACAGCCGTGATCAGGAGCCCCTGGTCTGGCAAGTTGAGGGCCTTGACTGGCGCTTTCGGTTCGTTTGCACAAGCGCAAGCATCCAACCGCAGGGAAACCGCTTACAAAGCGCCCGTTTTACCGTCTTTCTCACACCACCGCCACCGTCGTCATTCATCGTTCCAGATCCTTAAGTGGGTCGCCCTTTCAGAAAACATATGGGGCTATGATTTAGCTGGAATAGTTGATAGGTATGGTGATCGGGGCATGAAGCCCGGAAGTGTTTACCATGAGAACTACTTAAAAGTGGTTGATGAATTGAAGCGTAGAGATCTTCTCCCATGAGTTGCAGAGCTTGTCAGATTACCGCAAACTGCGTTCATCTGGTAAAGACCTCTCGGAGCTGGCTAGCTGCCTTAGCCTGAATGCGGAACAATGGATCCAGCTGAAGAAGTCTTCCACGATACTACATAGACGGAGCGGATCGGCTATTGCGGAGTGCAGGGTGTCCTCTGCCGCTGTCCCTTCCGTAACGCCCGATGTGAACTTGCGGTTGCGGGTATTCGGTGCTTCCGGGCGTATCTGGTCGAGGGGCAAGCCCGCTCGACTACGTAGTCGGATCGGCTTGCCGTCCGACATGAGTGGTTCTGTATTGCTAGCACTATTCATCCCAGGCATCCAAAAAAAAGCGGCCGCCTTTCGGCGACCGCTTGAATGTAAACCTTCTATCGGAAGCGCTGCTTATTCAGCAGTGACTTCTTCAGCCGTTTCTTCACTGGCGTCCTCGGCAGCTTCTTTGGCTTCTTCCAGGGCGGCCTTGCGGGAGAGGCGGACTTTGCCCTTCTCCACACCGATGCACTTGACGACCATTTCGTCGCCCAGCTTGCAGATGTCTTCGGTCTTGTTGACACGGAAGTCGGCCAGCTCAGAGATATGAACCAGGCCTTCTTTGCCGGGCAAGCACTCGACGAATGCGCCGAAGTCTTTCACCCCGCGGACGATGCCGCGGTAGGTCTTGCCGACTTCGATCTCGGCAGTGCAGGCATCGACTTCCTGCGTGGCACGATCCATCGACTCTTTGTCGGTGGCGAAGATGAGCACCTGGCCTTCGTCGTTGATGTCGACTTGGGCACCGGAGACTTCGGTGATACGGCGGATGTTTTTACCACCGGGGCCGATGAGGGCACCGATTTTTTCCGGATCGATCTTGATCGTCTTGATGCGTGGCGCGTGCTCGCGGAGCTCCTTGCGGCTCTCGGGCATGTGCTCGGCCATGATGGCGAGGATTTTCATGCGGGCCTCATAGTTTTGCTTGATGGCTTCGAGAGCGATGTCGAAGGGCAGACCTTTGATTTTGAGGTCGAGCTGGAATCCGGTGATACCGTCGGGCGAGCCGGCGACTTTGAAGTCCATATCACCAAAGTGGTCTTCGGCACCGAGAATATCGGTCAGGCAGACGTGCTTGGTGATCTTGCCATTCTCATCTTGTTCGGTGACCAGACCTGTCGAGATACCGGCACAGGGTGCGGTGATCGGCACACCGGCATCCATCAGCGAGAGGCAACCGCCACAGATCGAGGCCATCGAGGTGGAGCCGTTGGAGCTCATCACTTCGGAGACCACGCGGATCGAGTAAGGGAACTCATCTTCGGGAGGCAGAATCGGCAGGAGCGAACGCTCCGCCAGGGCACCGTGCCCTTGTTCGCGACGGCTGGTGAAGCCGAAACGACCCGCTTCGCCGGTGGAGAAGGGAGGGAAGTTGTAGTGCAGGATGAAGGACTTGGTCCGGGCGCCGCCGGTGATTCCATCGATGTCCTGTGTATCGCGGCTGGTGCCGAGGGTCGAGATGACGAGTGCCTGCGTCTCACCACGGTTGAAGATAGCCGAGCCGTGCACCCGGGGGAGCACGCCGGTATCGCAGGAGATGGTCCGCAGGTCCTTGGCTCCACGGCCGTCGACGCGGCGACCGGTGTCGAGGATGTTCTGGCGGTAGAGCTTTTCCTGGATTTCATCGAAAGCGCGGGCGACATCGTCAGCTTTGACATTTTCGGCACCGAGTTTTGCTTTGAGGGCTTCGGTGGTCTCCTTGGAGATGGCTTCTACGGCGATCTTGCGCTCGGTGTAGCTATCGTGCTTGAGGGCTTCTTTGACCTTGTCAGCGGCGTGCTCTTCGCAGAAATCAGTGACCTCCTTGGGTGTGACCATCAGAGCGAAGCTTTTCTTCTCCTTGCCGGCCAGTTTGGCCAGTTCACGCTGAGCGGCGATGATGGGCTGGATGGCGTCCTGAGCATAGACCAGGGCTTCGTAGAAGCGGTCATCAGAGATGAACTCAGCCGAGCCTTCGATCATCAGCATTTCGGTCTCGGTGCCGACGTAGATAAGATCCAGATCGGAATCGAGCATCTCGTCGTGGTTTGGATTGGTGACAAACTCGCCGTCGATTTGGCCGACGCGGACACAGCCGACCGGGCCGTCCCAGGGGATGTCAGAAATCAGCGTTGCAGCGGAGGCGGCGTTGACCATCAGTACATCGGGCTCGTGCAATTGGTCGGTGGCCAGCAGCAGGCCGATCACCTGGACTTCATTCATGAAGCCCTTGGGGAAGAGCGGGCGCAGGGGGCGGTCGCAGAGGCGGGAGGTCAGAATTTCCTTCTCGGAGGGCTTGCCTTCACGCTTGAAGTAGCCGCCGGGGAATTTGCCCGCAGCCGAGAATTTCTCGCGGTAGTCCACCGTGAGGGGGAAGAAGTCTTGTCCGGGGCGGAGGGTCGACGCAGCAGTGGTCGATACGAAGAGCTCCGTTTCACCGGAGCGGATGGTGACAGCGCCACTGGCGAGGCCTGCGAGGGTGCCGGTAGAGAACTCGATATCGAGCCCTTCGACTTTTACGTTATGTTTTTGTTTCATTATCTTGTCTTGGTTTTGCTTTATGCATTCAAAACGACCGTTCGGGGATTGGACCCTAATTGTGTCGCTCGCGGCTCAAATCGGTTGAGTCGCTCGGATGAAAAATGTCGGCAGGAAAGTAGCGAGCGGGGCTTGAGCGGGCGTATCCCGTCGTTGCGGGAGAAGACCTTTTATCCCACGATACGAACTATCCAGCGAGTAAAGATTATTGGGTCCTGGCATAAAGCCAGACACTACGAATCCTACTCTTAATCCTACTCCTAATCGTAATCCTCAGTGAAAGGAGGATTACGATTAAGATTACGATCAAGAGTATGATTGAAAGAACAGAAAGAACAATGCCGGACTCCCGCTGTGGGAAGTCCGGCATTGGAAAAGTGATTTACTAGCGGCGGAGCCCGAGTTTTTCGAGAATCACGGTGTAGCGATTGAACTCGGTGCGCTTGAGGTAGTCGAGGAGCTTACGGCGGCGCGCGGTCATCGCGATGAGGCCGCGGCGTGAGTGGAAGTCCTTCCGGTTGTCGCGGAGGTGTTCGGTGAGGTGTTTGACGCGTGCGGTGAGCAGCGCGATCTGGACCTCACAGGATCCGGTATCGTTCTCGTTGGCACCGAACTCTTTAATGATCGCTGCTTTATCGACTGTAGTGTCCCCTACGGGTGCTGATTTTGCCATGTTGTGTTGATTGTGTGAATCACGACTTGCGGGCTTCGAGTTGTCGAAACCGTCCGGGCCGCCACTGGGCCGCCTGAACCGTTGAACCTTTTTTACAGGGAAGTCGAGGAACGGGCCCTTCGCAGGGCGCGCTCTAACGCTGAGGGGATGGAAGATGGGGCTATGGAGGCCCACTGCAAGCATAAATTGTTGGTCAGAATAGTTGCATCGTCCATCGTCGACCTTAATTTAACGGTATATGAGTCGATTTTCGAAAGCATTGGTTATATTGGGCGCCCTTTTAATGGGTTATGCACTCCTGGGCTTCCTGGTCGTTCCGGCTCTGGTCAAGCATTTC
>REBV01000297.1 GCA_007692545.1 Puniceicoccaceae bacterium | reverse complement strand
GAAATTCTTGGCATCCGCGCAGAGTGGATTTTGTTGACCAACAATCCGGATAAAGTCGCGGCGATGGAGCGGAACGGTTTGACCGTCGCGCGCTCTGAGGCGATCGAGTTTGAGCCCGGCCCCTTTAATCAGTTCTATTTGAAATCAAAGATGGAGTCGGGGCACGTGCTTGAGCAGACGGAAACGGGAAATCTCCCCCAAGTACAGCTGCCGGAAGCCGTGGTGCCTTTTAAACCGCACCGTCTGAAGCAGGCTGAGCGGTTTATCTACATGGCCAGTTACCTCCTTCCAATCCGCCCGATTGACGGAGAGATTGTGGTGACCTATAACGCCATGCAGGCCATGTTGGGCGAGCGCACTCTGGATGATTTTATGAAGGGAACGGATGCCCCGATTCTCGGATATGAATCGCTACGCGGCAATCGCTTATTGATTAAGTTGGACGTCGCCGCGTTGCAGCGCGCGGAAGCGGCGGATCCGAACCATCCCCTAAAAGCGCTGCGCTTTTTGCCCTATTGGTTCCGGGTACACGTTTACTACGATATCGTGACGGGGGACGACTTGGTTGTCTTGACCCACGGGAAGCCGGAGAGCTACGAGAGTCCGATTGTGCGGGTGCAGAGCGAATCAATTTTGAATCGTTTCCCAGTCAAGGTCGACGATAACAAGGTCAAGTACCAGCGTGCGGTTCAGCACATTGTTCATTATGGGGCGGGTGCGATTGTGTTGGTTTACCAGGATGGACGTGGTGCTGGCTTTGGAGCCTTTTCGATCGACCGTATGTTGTTGGAGCGGGGCAAAACGCGCACGAGTTCGGAGTCCTATCGCCGCCTTGGAGTCCCCTTTGACCAGCGTGATTACACCTGCGTCTTTGAGGTTTTAAAAAGCCACCTGCCGAGCCGCAATATTCAGATGGTGATGAATTCACCCAATAGCATGGTGCAGAAGAGTGAGTACGCCCATGCCTTGAATGCGAGCGGGCTCAATGTTGTGAACTGGATTTTTCTGGAATCCGAGCTATGAACCCTCATGCGAGCTGCTGAAGGTATTCGGATAATGGAGCAGCGCCTCGCCGCGCTGCCCGATCAAATTGGAGCAAGCCTGGCCTCAGAGCTGCCGCGCCTTCCTTTATGGCTTGCCACCGCTGGGCACTACCTGGCCACCGGGCTCGGTAGTTCGGAGGCGGCGGCGCGATATTTTGTCTCCTTGCTCACCACCAGGGATGCTTGCCGGGCGAGCTTTCGCGCGACTGGTACCTTTTACAGTCCGCAGCCCAAGCGGGCGAAAACCGTGCTCGTCGTATTTTCCCAGGGCCTGTCGGCCAATGCCTGCATAGCGCTGGAACACCGCTCGCAGTTTGCCGGTGTTGTGCTTGTTACCTCCTCGACGGTCGAAGGCTTGCGGACAGAAGGCCAGGAGCAAAAAGCCGCCGCGCTCGCCGAGTTGGAACGCGATGGGGTGATGTTGATCCCACACCCTATGGCGAATGAGTACACTATCCTACCGCGCTTTATCGGGCCGGCTTGTTCGTTGGTGGCGGCGCACCACCTAGCGCGCCTAGTCGGGGCCGAGCCGCCGGACTTTCCGGACCAGGCCGAGCTTGCGCGCTTGCTCCGCTCGGCTGGCTCGTCCGAGCCAGCCGAGTTGGATGCATGGGCTGCGGAGCTATCGGCCGGAGCCGCTTTCAACTTCACCAATGGCACAGTTGAGTATGCTCAGAACCTCGCAGCTAAAGTCATGGAGAGCTTGTACCAGCCGCCGCCCATCTGCCGCGATGTCCTGCTCCACGCCCACGGCCCCTTTCAGGTCGACGTCGCCAAACCTTGCCCGCAATGGCTCTTCACCACTGAGGCCGCGGCCGAGCAAGCCCTTTGTGAGCGGCTTTATCCCTTATTTGCCCACACGACTCAGCCCCGCACCATTGTCTCCCCTTTGCCCGAGCCCTTCGCAATTTTCTATTACGAATGCTTTTTGAATCGCATCGTCTGCCATGCTGTGCGCGCGGCGGGGATCGATCTTATCGATTGGCCGGGCAAGGGGCTTGATGGTCCCGGATATACCTTGGCGAAACCATACCACCCGAAAACCAAGGACTAAATGAAAGCATGGCTGGACCGGTTTTTTCAAATTGAGCAGAGCGGCAGTACGTTTCGGCGGGAATGGATCGGAGGCCTAACCACCTTCGCCGCGATGGCTTATATCCTCGCTGTTAATCCACTTATTCTGGCGGATGCCGGCATGCCTAGGGATGCGCTCATTACCGTTACCGCGCTGGCCGCCGCTTTCGGCTGTTTCCTCATGGCGGGTATTGCCAAGTACCCGATCGCGCTGGCGCCGGGTATGGGGACAAACGCCTATTTTGCCTACGTCATTTGTATCGGGATGCAGGTGCCCTGGCAGGCTGCCCTCGGTATCACGCTTTGGAACGGAGTGATTTTTCTCATCCTCTCGGTCACCGGTTTGCGGGAAAAGCTTGCGGCCGCACTGCCTGGTGCGATCAAGCTCGGTATTCAGGCCGGGATCGGGATCTTTATTGCCTTTATTGGGCTGACCAACGTTGGCATTATCATCGGTGACTCCGCGACCCTCGTCACCATCGGAAATCTCGCCAGTCCGGCGTCCATCCTCGTTGTGCTGGGCCTCGTGCTTATCGTCGTGCTCTCGGCCCGTCGTGTGCCTGGGGCCATCCTCATTTCGATCTTTGCGATTAGTGTGATCGGTCTGATCATTTTTGATGGAGGCGAACGTATCACGGCGCTCCCGAGCGGGATCGTTAGCCTACCTGCGGGTGTCGGAGAGGTCTTTTTGCAGGTTGATTGGCTCTACCCCTTCCGCGAATTTTCCGGCGAAGTCCTGACCATCCTGATCACGCTCTTGATTTTGGATTTGTTTGATTCGCTGGGAACTTTGGTCGGCCTTGCGCGGCGGGCCGGGTTTATGGATGAGAAGGGCAACATGCCCCGGATGGGGCGTGCGCTTTCGGCCGATGCCACCGCTACGATCGGCGGAGCACTGCTCGGTACCTCGACCACCACAAGTTATGTTGAGTCCGCGGCGGGGATCGAAGCGGGTGCCCGGACCGGCCTAGCCAGCGTTTACACTGGGTTGTTGTTTTTGCTCGCGCTGATCTTCACGCCCTTGTTGCAGGTCATTCCAGCCGTTGCCACGACCCCGGCGCTGGTCATGGTCGGGCTTTTGATGATGCAGGGCCTGAGAGACCTCGATTTTAGTGATCTTAGTGAGAGCGCCCCCGCCTTGCTCACGATGTTGATGATTCCCCTGACCTTCAGCATCACCGAGGGCATCGGCTTGGGTCTCATCGTTTACACCGCTCTGCAGGTGGCGCTCGGACGCTGGCGCTCGGTTCCTATATTGACGTATTTCATCGCTGTCGGATTCGCCGTATATTTTGCTTTTATTTAAATGAAAATCATCCGTTTTTTGCACAATTCCACACCCCGCTACGCGACCAACGAAGGCGCTGGCTGGGTACTCTGTGAGGGAGATCCGCTCAGCGGCTTGCGTCCGACTGGAGAATCCGTTGAACCGCGCACCCTGCTCGCCCCGATTGAGCCCCCGACCATCTTTGCCATCGGGCTGAATTACCGTTCCCACGCCGAGGAGATGAAGCAGCCGATTCCCGAGCACCCGGTGGTCACGATGAAGAGCGTCAGCGCGCTGCACGCGCCCGGTGCCCCGATCCAATTACCCCGCTATTTGCCGAGCGATTCGGTCGACTACGAGTGCGAGCTCGCGATCGTGATCGGGAAGCGCTGTAAAAACGCCACCCCGGAGACCGCGCTGAGCTATGTCCTCGGCTACACCGCAGCCAACGACGTGAGCGCACGGGATTGGCAAAAGATCTACAGCGGCGGGCAGTGGTGTAAGGGCAAAACCTTCGATACCTTTTGTCCGCTTGGGCCGGTCATCGTGACTCCAGAGGAGATCGGCGACCCTGACGCCCTCGCGATCAAGACCCTCTTAAACAGCGAAACGGTCCAGTCCTCGAGCACCGCGGACATGATCTTTTCTGTCGCTGAGCTCATCACCTTTTTGAGCGGTAGCACCACGCTGCTGCCCGGTACCGTCATACTGACCGGAACGCCTCCCGGCGTCGGCACCGCCCGCGTACCGCCGCGGTACCTGATGCCCGGCGATAAAGTGATCATCGAAATCGAGAAAATCGGGCAACTGGTCAACCCGGTTGAAGCGGAGGTGCTCTAGGCCGCCAACCCAGCTGGGGACGGCGGGAAGAGCGTACGGATCGGGGAATTCATTGGTCCCTAAGTGCTAAAAGGCTTTAAAAGAAGCGATTTAAGCCGCTTTTTTATTTTCTCCGTCAAATTGCGGGGCTAGGCTAATAGCTAAGAAATAAAGTGCTTGGATGTCGCCTTTGAGGCATTCCTTCACAAATTATTCTGAATACCTTATGGCAAAAGTACCAACAGTTAAAGTCAGCGCCGAAACTTGGGACGGCCTCCGCCTCCGTTTTGCTGGCTCTATTTTTTACGACACTGAATTGACCCTCCTCGGGCAAAATGCCGGCATGTCCTGGCCCTTCCGCGGGGCTGACGAGACCCCCGGCAAGTATCTGGAGTACGAGTTTGAGGACCTTTTGACGGTCCCCGGCCTAGCTGGGCACAAAGCCCGGGTCAAACTGCTGATCGCGATTTTGGAAGAGACCCTCGCCTTCGACGACCCCTTTTCCGACATGGTCGACACCATCAAGGCGGAGACGGATTCGGACAGCGGCCCGGAAAAGCTGCTTTCCCGCCTGGATATTCCACAGAAATTTCCCTCCTCGCTGATTCATTTTGGGCCCGAGTCGAAGCGCCTACTCTTTGATGAGCGCCTGGAAACGATTGGACAGATCATCGCCTACTCTCAGCGCAATGCCACCCAGGCCGAATTCCCGGAAGATTTTAAGAGCCTGATCAACTACCTCTCTCACCGCGATGAGATCGGGATCTCCCGTTTTGTGCCGTTTCGGGTGGGCAAACGCGGGCTTCACCTAGCTGAAGCCATTGGCTTGGTCTCGCGTGATTTGCCGGATGCCGTGCAATATGAGTTGCTCTCCCAGGCCAAGGTCCCGCTCAAGCCAGCGGAAGATGCCCTGCGCGAAAATCTGGACCAAGAAGTCTTTAAAAAGGCCGTCTCCGAAGCGCAGTCCCGCATCGCCGTGGCCTGTGGCTGGTTTTTCAAAGAAGAGCAGGAGCTTCGGGAAAAAATTGGCACCACCGAGCAGATGGAGCGATTTTTCGTCGTCTTGAACAATCCCCACCGCGAGCGTGTCGCCACCGTTTTGGCACGGCTCTACTTCGGCGTAGATGTCGAAAGCGGCAAGCGCGGCCTCTTCGGCTCGATCAAAGGCATCTTTGGGCAGTGATTGCTTACTCCAGGAGGACTGCCCTGTTGGCAGTCCTCGTCGTAAGCATGATTAGGCGGTTTCACGATATCCGAACTTCGATTTCTCAGAAATCTTAAAACCACCCGCTGCGCCCACCTTTGTTGAGCTTCGCGGAACGAAGGCGAGGCAAGCTAGAACGCTGAGACACAGAGCTAGGAAGACGGAATCAGGATTAGAAGGCTGCTATTTTGGGCAATGACTGCTGTAAATTCGTCCACCCTCTGCGCCTTGGCGGCCTCTGCGAGAGAACCTGCGTCGTAACCAGCCTTGGTCCTAGGACTTAGGTCCGGCTATTCTCTCGCAAAGAGCACTGAGAGCACAGAGCTCATCCGCTGCTGGAGTTATGTTTGGCGGCATTTAGAATAGATCACTGTGTGAGCCTCATTCCGAGGCCCAACTGCGTTTTAGGTCTTCGATCGAGTCAAGTGTTTCGATCGCTTCGTCTCGGTCACTCATATCCAAGACTTTTGCCGTCAGTGCATTGGGCACTCTAAGTTCCACCGGAAACTCTCCTCGCAGGGCTATCTGGCGATAGAGGAGCCGAACGGCGTCAGACGGGCTCATGCCAATCGCTTTGAGTATCGTTTCCGACCGCTCCTTGGTTTCTGGGTCCATCCGTGCGTGAACTGTTGCAGATTGATTCATGGGAAAAATGTAGCACAAATGCCTCACATGTCAGTTCGTCGAACGTTTGCGCGCTTTCGCTTCATTCTTTGTTTGAACCACCGATGAACACTGAACTAAACCACCGCCACGCAAGCAGGACTAATTCAATTTCTTTTTTCTCTCCATACCTTAAATATCTTGAGCGTTCCGTCTTTTGCATCAGCTCGGGCCTGTGCGCTAGGGTCGGTCTGAAGGATCATATTGTGTTCCTTCTCTCTGGCTTCGTGAATGCGGTTAGATGCTCCAAACACAAAGAAAAGGGCTAATCCTGCGACGATAACCCCGGCTGAGATCCAAATTTTCTCGATTTGCTTCATCTAACATTAAGGAAGGGCATAAGTGCCATGCTTAAGGGGCACACCAAGATGGCCTGATGGGCGTCATTGTCCAGTCCCGTCTGGGAAGTCCGCTCGTCCTGAGCGGTGATTCAATATTAGGTTCTGTTGCGTCGTAATGAGCTCCAAGGATCGGCTGCTTTAGCTGCCGCCCAGCGTAATGGGCACGGGTTCCTTGGGCGACGAACGGCAGCTAAAGTAGCCGATCCTTGGCGAGGACGACGGACTCCCGATCCGGTAAATACTTTCTGGGTTTCACGATATCCGATCATGCTATTTCTCAGTAGTGTGGAATATTTTCCAGAGTCACGACTCCAGCAACTATGAAGTTTCCTCTAACGGTATTCTCGATGATCCTTGGCCTCGGCGCTGCCGGGATTGCTCAGGCCCAGATCCAAACGCCAGCGGCGAGTCCGCGGGCGAATTTGAGCCAGAGCGTTGGGCTCACGACGGTGACGGTGGATTACTCTCGGCCGAGTGCCAGAGACCGCGAAATATACGGAGCATTAGTCCCTTTCGGCGAAATCTGGCGTACGGGGGCGGATGCGGCGACCCGCATTGTCTTTGAACACGATGTGACCTTCGGTGGTGAGTCGGTTGATGCGGGTGAATACGCGCTCTACAGCATCCCGGGAGAGAACGAATGGACGATTATTCTCTACACCGACACTTCCCACTGGGGTGCGCAGGGGTACGACCCAGCAAATGAGGTGGTGCGCGTGCCAGCTGAACCGCAGCGCATTGAGCCTTTCCTGGAGACCTTTTTGATCGGTCTGGAGCACCTCCGCGACGACTCTGCTGTGCTCCACTTGGACTGGGCCCACACCCGGGTTCCGGTCAAAATTACCACGGACACCAACACCATGGTCGAGGCCTCCATTGCCGCCGCCTTGGAAAATCCCGATGCTCTTGGTCCCCGCGACTATGCCCGGGCCGCGATTTTCTACCTGAATCAAGGCCGTGAGCTGGAGCAGGCCAAATCCTGGATGGAAAAGGCCCTCGAAGCATCGCCCGATGCCTATTGGTGGGAACACAGCTACGCCCGGATTCTGGCTGAACAGGGCGAGAAGGAAGCCGCCATTGCAGCGGCAGAGGCATCTCTGGAAAAAGCCCGGGCGACGGGTGGCAGGGCCTTTGGTTACATTGACTTAAATGAAGCTTTGATTAAGCGCTTGCAGAACTGATCACTCATCCCGGTCTTTCAGCATGCAAGTTCCGCCCAAGGCCACCGAGCCGCGCTGGCGACTGATCTACGCATCGGTGCTGGGCTGGTTGGTGCTGACCATCCTTTTGCTGCACTGGTTCTCTGGCCTGTTCAATGACTGATCTCGACTGGCTGGTGCTGACCGCAACGATTCTCGGAATCGTCGGCTACGGACTCTGGACTGCCTGGCAGGGGCGCAGTCTCGGGAGCTACCTAAGCGGCGGGCAACAGTTGCGCTGGGGCACCATTGGCTTGTCGGTCATGGCGACCCAGGCCTCGGCGGTCACTTTCTTGTCGATGCCGGGGCTCGGCTACGAAACCGGGCTTAGTTTCATTCAAAACTACCTGGGACTGCCCATCGCTCTGGTGCTGATCTCGGCGGTCTTTATTCCGCTGTACCACCGCCTCAAGGTGGTCACGGCCTATGAGTTTCTGGGCAAACGCTTTGATCCCAAGACCCGCCTGCTCGGGGCCGGGCTCTTCCTGATCCAACGCGGCTTGGTCGCTGGGATCACGATCTATGCCCCGGCCATTATTGTTTCCACGATTTTTGCCTGGCCGCTCCCGCCGGTGATTGTGGCGACTGGTGTGCTGGTGATTGTTTATACGGTATCCGGTGGTACCCGCACGGTCACGCTGACTCAGAAATACCAGATGCTGATCATCCTCGCGGGCATGGCGATTGCCTTTGGCTATTTGATTGCGGGTCTGCCGAAAGCAGTGAGCTTTTCGGACGCGCTTTACTTGGCCAATTTTCATGACCGCCTGGAGGCCATCAGCTATGCCACCGACCCGAGCGAACGCTACACGTTGTGGACCGGCCTGCTGGGGGGCACCTTCCTTGCGCTCTCTTACTTCGGCACCGATCAGACGCAGGTGCAGCGCTACCTCGCTGGCGGCTCCTCCATCGCCAGTCGCCTCGGCTTGATGTTTAACGCCGTATTAAAAATTCCGATGCAGTTCGGCATTTTGCTCCTGGGCGTGCTGCTCTTTGTCTTTTATCAGTTTCAGCAGCCCCCGCTCTTTTTTAATCAAGCCGCTCTGGAGCAGATCCCGGTCGAAGAACGGGTATCCATTGAATCGCGTTTTGCGGGGCATTTTGAAGAGCGCTCTGTGCTGCTGGATCAGGCTATTAACGAGCGGCGGGAAGGCGGGCAAACCCATCCGGAGACCCGTGCCGCCATCGTCGAACTCACCCAGGCAATGGAGCAGGAGCGCACGGCTTTTAAGCGGGCCCTGACTCAGGCCCAGCCGTCCGCCGACACGCAGGACTCCGACTATATTTTCCTCAGTTTTGTTTTGGCCAATTTGCCCAGTGGACTGGTTGGCCTTCTGGTGGCGGTGATCTTCCTTGCAGCCATGTCTTCCACCGCCTCCGAACTGAACGCCCTCGCCTCGACCACCGTCGTCGACGGCTACCGCAATCTGCTCAACAAGGACGCCAGCGAGCGGCACTACCTCTGGGCCTCGAAGGCCTTTACCCTCGCCTGGGGCATACTGGCAATCGGGTTTGCCATGACCCTGAGCCTCTTCGAAAATCTGGTCGAGGCGGTAAACATTATCGGCTCGCTCTTCTACGGGACCATCCTCGGCCTCTTCCTGATTGCCTTCTTCCTCCGGCGCATCGGCGGAACTGCGACCTTCAACGCCGGTCTGGTAGCACAGGCAAGTGTGATCGCCCTCTATTTTTCGCCCCTCGATATCGGCTACCTCTGGTTCAACCTGATTGGCTGCCTCATCACCATCCTGCTGGCCTCCGTTCTGCAAACCTGTCTCTCCAAAGTGAAACCCGCATGAGTCCCAAGGCCAAAGACCCCGTCATCTGCTTCGGGCAGCAACCCTGTGGGTTCCTGCCCAGGCGTTTTCTCTGGGCGAAGATCCAGACCGCGCGGCGCATCCAGCAAGAGATCGGCGGGCGCATTGTATTCTTTTTTCACGACAGCGATCACGATCCCCGCGAAACGCAAACTATGCTGCAGGAGACAGACTCCGGCAATGAACAGCGGATCAACTTTCGCTTCGCCAATAAGGTCCAGAAAAAATACAGTCCGCTCTACGCCAAACGCATCGCCCCTGACTGGACGCAAAACACCCTGCGGCAACTGCCTAAATTTATGTCGCGGGAAACCGTTGAGGTGTTCAGCGCCATCGAGACCGACAATGTCGCGGATTACTGCCTGGAGGCCTACCGCAAGCTCGGCTTGTTGGACGGCATTGCAGTGGTGCGTTCGAGCGATCCCGAACTGCGCAAAACCGCATGCGAAGTGGAGGACTTTTATGTCGATACCCACTACGAAGGCGAGACCGTACGCGCCCGTTGGGATCCTGAAAAAGGCCTCCGCCTGCACTCAGGCGGTTCCGCTTTTATCGATTTACCTGCGCGGGATTGGGGGAAGCACCAGATCAGTCCATCCCGCGACACGCGTCTGCCCTGGATGCAGTCCATTGTCTGTTGCACGCACTACATCGCCGGCGAAGGCGAGCTCAAGTATTTGAAAATGGATACAACACCCGAAATCAAATTCATCCAGCGCGACGCGATTGAAAACGCCAGCGCCGCTTATTTACCATGACCACATCCCCAGATCCAAAACGTATCCTCGCCATCGGTGCCCACCCCGACGACCTTGAGTTTGGCTGTGGCGGCCTGCTGCTGAAAGAAGTCCAGGCCGGCAGTGAACTCACCATTGTCGTCGGCTCACGTGGCGAATCCGGCAGCAGTGGCAACGCCGCGCAGCGCGAGGCGGAAACCCGCGCTGCCGCCGTTCTTTTGAATGCCTCCGAGCGCGTGCACTTTCTCGACCTCGGCGGCGATGGCACTCAGCGGGAGTGCCCGGAAAACGCCCTCAAGATCGCCCGCCTGATCCGCAAGGTGCAACCGCAACTGGTGCTGGCCCCCAGTCCAAACGCCAACCAGCATCCGGATCACCGCGTAGTCAGCCAGTTGACCAGAGATGCCTGCCGTTTGGCCCGCTACGGCGGCCTTGAGCCCCTCAAGGACCTGCCGGTCCACAAGGTTGCCAGCCTTTGGTTCTATGCGGTGACTTCTCCCTTTGAAACCAATGCGGAAAAGCCTGTCCTGATCGATGTTTCCGCACAATTCGAAGCCTGGCAGCAATTGATGTCCTGCCACCAAAGCCAAGTTCAATCCAAAGCCTACCTCGATTTACAAAACAGTCGCGCCCGCCACCTCGGACTGCTCGCCGGTGTAGACTACGCCATTGCCGTCTGGCCAAACGACCCGCTTGTCCTCGAAAACCTCTCCTCCCATTCCAAAACCGCCCGTGGCTATTGATTCCCAAAAACCGCTCCGCATCGGCATCGTTTGCTATCCCAGCATCGGTGGCAGCGGCATCCTCGCAACCCGCCTCGGCGAAATCCTCGCCAAGGCAGGCCATGAAGTGCACTTCATCAGCTACGAAAAGCCCTTCCACCTCGATCTTGAGATCCCCGGATTATTTTTCCATCCGGTGGTGATCAACGAGTATTCACTTTTTAAATACCCGGACTACACTTTGCCACTTTCAGTCCGCATTGCCGAAGTTTGCGAGACCCATGAGCTCGACATCTTGCACGTGCACTACGCTGTTCCTCACGCCACTGCGGCCCTTCTGGCGCGCCTCATGATGAACGGCGGGAAGCGGGCTTTGATCGTCACCACCCTGCATGGCACGGATACCAACCTGATCGGACAGGATCCCCACTATCGTCCGATCATCAAATACTCCATCGACCATTCGGACGGAGTTACCACCGTTTCCCATAGCCTCAAGCAACAGACCCTGGAGACCTTCACGGTGAAGCCGCCGATTGAAGTCATCCCCAACTTTCACGACCCGAAGCCCGCCCGGCGGCAGCCTGAAGCCGTCCGCCGCGCGCTCGGCCTTCGCGACGGCGAAACCCTCGCCCTGCACATGTCCAACCTGCGCCCCGTCAAGCGCGTTGGCGACATCCTGCAAGCTCTGGCCCACAGCAAACACAAAGACAGCCTGCGCCTGCTCATCCTCGCCGGTGGTCCCACCGAGGCGTTTGAAAAGCAGGTCCGCGAACTCGGCTTGGAGGAGCGCGTTTCGATCCGCACGGACGTCGAGGAAGTGGCCGACTACATTGAAGCCTGTGATTTTGGTGTTTATGCCTCCGAGCAGGAAAGCTTTGGCCTGAGCATTCTCGAGACCCTCAGCCACGGCAAAACCGTCGTCGCCACAAGAACCGGCGGCATCCCCGAAGTCGTCCACGACGGCGAGACCGGCTTCCTCGTCCCGGTCGCCGACCCGCAAGCCCTCGCCAGCGTAATCGACCGCCTGATCGAAGATCCCGAGCTGCGCCAGCGCGCCGGCGCAGCCGCCCGCCGCGACGTGCAAGCCCGCTTCGGCGGAGCACAAATCCGCGATCAATACGTCTCGTTTTACCGAAAGCTGCTTGAGCAGCGCGGTTGAATATTAGCTAAAAGC
>REBV01000001.1 GCA_007692545.1 Puniceicoccaceae bacterium | reverse complement strand
TCCGGCAAATAGACTTGCCTGGCTGTTTCCAAATACCATTCAGCGGGCTTGGCATTGGGAATCTGGCCCCAACGGCGCATCTGAGTCAGAAACCAGATACCATCACTGTACCAGGGGTAGGTGGCATGATAGTTGAAGAAGACATTGAAGTCCGGCATCTCACGCTTGTCGGTGCGCTGGAAGTAGAAATACCCGATCATGGAATTTTTAATAATATCAAAGTCCGCACCGACGTAGTTGCCCCGCGAAAGGATACGACAGGCTTCTTCCCGGTTGACAAAGTTGCCCTCAGCGTCGGTCTCGTTCGGACGTAAGAAAATTCTGCGGGATTAGGGCATCTGCCATGCCAAAGACAAAAAGCTATCGATCACCGAGGAGACCTTTCTCGGTATTTGTGAATCCGTAGCCAGCAATATGAAATAGCGACGGATTGCGTGCTTTGAGACATTCGAAAAGACGCAGCCCATGATTCCCGCCGAAATCCTTAACCGCAGGTGGCGGACAAAGCCTGGCTGCGCCTGCCTTTGTCCTGGATTATGAGCTTGTGATCATTGCCCATTGTCTAGAAATTTCATTGTTAGCCCTTCTCCCAAATTGAAAACCCTCTATTGTGCACGACGTTAAAGAAAGACCGCAATTCGTGGAGCGTGCGATGCTGATTGGCATCACGCTCCCGGAAGAGACAACCCATAATACCCGCAGCTTGCTGGACGAACTACGGGAGTTGACCACGACACTGGGCATCGGCATTCAGCACGAACGCCTGGTCGGCATCCGTAAGCCTCAGGCCAAGCTCTTGGTGGGCTCGGGCAAAGCGCAGGAGCTGGTCGATGAGGCCGTGGCGCATGATTGCGATGTGATTATTTTTGATAATGAACTAACCCCCGCCCAACAACGCAATTGGGAGCAGTTGGCCGAGGGAAAGATCCTGGTGATCGATCGCCAGGAAGTCATTCTCGATATTTTCGGGCAGAGAGCGCAGACCAAGGAGGCCGTGCTGCAAGTCGAACTGGCCCGCCTGGAACACAATCTCCCCCGACTGAAAAGCGCCTGGACGCACCTCGGCCGTCAACGCGGGGGCGGTGCTATGCAGCGGGATGCGGGTGAGACGCAACTGGAGTTGGACCAACGGATGGTCCGCACCCAGATTGCACGGGTCAAGCGTGAGCTGGTCAGCGTGATCCAACATCGCGAGACCCAGCGCAAGCAGCGTATGACGGTCCCGGTGCCGACCTGCGCCATCGTTGGCTATACCAACGCCGGCAAGTCTTCGCTGCTGAATAAACTGACCCATTCCAACATTTTGGCAGAGGATAAACTCTTTGCTACCCTGGACCCGACCTCGCGTCGCTGTCCCCTGCCCTCTGGTCAGCCGCTGGTGGTAACGGATACGGTCGGCTTCGTGCGCAACCTGCCGCACCGCCTGGTCGATGCTTTTAAGGCCACTCTGGAGGAAGCGATTGTATCCAACTTTCTTATACATGTTCTCGACGTCAATAGCCCCGAGGTCGATGCCCACGCCGAGACGACGCTGGCGGTCTTGAAAGAGCTGGGCGTGAAGGATAAGGAGATCATCACTGTTTTCAATAAAGTCGATGCACTGTGGGAGGAATCGACCCGCCACGAGCTCGCTCTGCGCTACCCGGATGCCTTTTTTATCAGCGCGCACACGGGCGAGGGACTGGAGGCCCTGCTGGATAAGATGGAGGCGATCATTGAGGCGGACTTCACCCAACTGCGTTTATTGATTCCGCACGAGCGCTACGATTTGGTGGCCCGCTTACACCGCGAAGGCGGTGTGCGTAAAGAAGAAGCCCAGGACGACGGCACCTATCTGGTCGGCTCCGTGCCGGACCGTATGCTCAGCGCCTTACAAGGGTATATCCTGCCGTAGGTGCTTAATGCAGAAAGGTCACATAGAGGTAGCCCAGCGTCATCAGCGTGAAGAAAGCCAGGCCCGCCCAACTGAGCACCTTCAGGAATATCCCCGGGCGATGGGTCTCGGGCACGTTGCTTCCGTTCATCACCCGGTAATTTATATAGGCAAGGATCGGTGAGGTGATGAAGGAAATGACTGCCGCAAAGGTCAGCAAATCGAGCAGATTTGTGACTAAAAAGAGAACGACCAGGCCGGCCGCAAGGGTCGAAGCGAATATCCAAAAGCGGTGAATGCGGGCAAAGGTTACCGGCGGTATATCCTTGATCAAAGCACAGCAAGCGGCCAATGAACGCGGGTAGCCGTCGAGGCAGGTGAGCGTGGTGCTGAACATTGTGACAAAGGCGGCTGAGAGTATGAGTAGGCGCGACCAATCTCCAATCGACGCCGTGTAGAGGCTGACTAATTGCTGCGAGAAGCCCACCCCACCGGCCGCAAAGGTTTCACCTGTGCCATACATGACGAGGGCACCGAGACCGACAAAAAGCACCGCCAATACCACCGCCGAGAGGTAGCCGAGGTAGAAGTCGATCGAGCTCTCTTTGACTGTGGCAAAGTGCCCGGTCTGCTTCT
>REBV01000197.1 GCA_007692545.1 Puniceicoccaceae bacterium | reverse complement strand
CGGAACTGTCCAAGCTGCCCAACAAATATATCCATGAGCCATGGGAAGCGCCGGATGGTATCCTGGAATACGCCGGCATCGAACTGGGGGAGACGTACCCCAAGCCAATCATCGAACATAAAAAAGGCCGCGAGCGGGCACTGGCCGCTTTGAATAAGCTTAAAGGATGAGTGTGGTGGCTAAGATTTTTTCGGTTGTTCAGGATGAACTGGTTGGCTTGCGTGGCGTGCTCGCTTGCGAGCGCCTGTGGCGTTGGCGGTCGGGCGCAACAAACGGTCGGCTGACGATGACGCCAGGGCGCGAGCAAGCTCGCACGCCACGTTTTTAACATGAAAAAAACTCGACATCTTTGCGTGGTTTTTGGCGATCAACTGGATCACCAGTCAGCGGCTTTCGATGGCTTTGATGCTGCGGTAGACGCTGTGTGGATGGCTGAGGTCGATTATGAGGCGAAGCATGTCTGGTCGCACAAGCAGCGAATCGCGATCTTCTTATCCGCGATGCGGCATTTCCGGGACGAGCTGCGGGCAAAAGATTATCAAGTTCTCTACACTGAGCTGGGCTCAAACCAGGATACGGAGAAATTCTCCTCTTGCCTGACCCGGGATCTACAGGCCGCGCAGCCGCAAAAAGTCATCGTCGTTCGCCCCGGCGAATGGCGGGTCTTGCAAGGATTGAAAAAGGTCTGCCGGGAGGCGGGGATCGAACTGGAGCTGCGGGAAGACAGCCATTTCTACACCACACCGCAGGATTTTGCGGCGCATGCCAGCGGGCGGAAATCGTTGCGGATGGAATTTTTCTACCGCGAGCTGCGGAAGCGTTTTGATATACTGATGGATGCGGGCAAGCCCGCTGGTGGCGACTGGAATTTTGACAAGGAAAACCGGGGTAGCTTTGGCAAGGCGGGGCCGGAGTCACCCAACACGGGGCCCCGCCACCGCCGCGATACGATAACGGAGGCGGTGCTAGAGCTCGTCGAACAACGCTTCGGCGATCATCCCGGCTCACTGGAGTCCTTCGCCTGGGCGGTGACCCGGGAGGCGGCCCAACAGGATCTGAATCAATTCATCGAGACCCGTTTGCCGACCTTTGGTCAGTTCCAGGATGCCATGTGGACCGATGAGCCTTGGCTCTACCACTCCTTGCTCAGCACTTCGCTAAACCTGAAATTGCTGAATCCCCGCGAGGTGGTGGATGCGGCCGAGCAAGCCTATCGGCAGGGACACGCACCCATCGCGGCTGTGGAGGGCTTTATCCGCCAAATACTCGGCTGGCGGGAGTATGTGCGCGGGATTTACTGGACCCGAATGCCGGAATACATCGATCACAATGCCATGGGCGCCGAGGAGCCATTGCCCGATTTTTATTGGACAGGGCAGACGGAACTGGAGTGCTTAAAGCAATCCATCGGGCAAACCCTGAAGCACGGCTATGCGCACCATATACAGCGGCTGATGGTGACGGGCCTTTACGCTTTACTCCTGGGGGTCGATCCCAAGCGTCTACACGAGTGGTATCTGGCGGTTTATGTCGATGCGGTCGAGTGGGTCGAGCTGCCTAACACACTCGGGATGTCGCAATACGCGGATGGCGGGCTGATGGCCTCGAAGCCCTATATCGCGACGGGTAGTTACATCCATAAGATGAGCAACTACTGCCAGCACTGCCCGAAAAACCCAAAGGTCAGGACGGGTGAGAACGCTTGCCCCTTCACCACACTCTACTGGGACTACCTGATGCGGCATGAAGCTGTGTTGCGGGGGAATAACCGCATGGCGCTGCAAGTGCGCAATCTGGATCGGCTGAGTGAAAGCGAACGCAGCGCGATCCGCGAGCGTGCGGGCAGAATTCGTGGCAAATCTTGAGCTGTCGTGATGCGATGTTGTGAGGGTAGGCAGGTTGGCTCTGCCGCCTGCTCATGTTGTGCTGTCGGTCGTAGGCAGGTTGGCTCTGCCGCCTGCTCCGGTTAGTCACCCCGTTTGGCAGTTCAACCAACGAACGGTGACTGGGCGGCAGAGCCAACCCAGCTACGTGATAGGATCGCTTGCGAAAACCGATTGTCTGATCTAGACTTTGTTTTGATTGCCAAAGGTGCAAACGTGACCGCGGACAGAATTCGAAATAAACTTCTAGTTATAAATAATCATGAGCCAGCCAAAAACTATTCTTATTACCGGTGCTTCCGGTCTCATCGGCAGCCCACTCTGTCTCGCGTTGAAGGCTCGCGGGCACACTGTGCGCACGCTCTCGCGGGGCGATGGCGGGGATTTTCAGTGGGACCCTGCGGCAGGCACAATGGATGCAAGTGCAGTGGAGGGCGTCGATGCCATCATCCATCTGGCTGGTGAAAGCGTTGCCCAGCGCTGGACGGCAGCCGTCAAAGAGCGCATTCTCAATAGCCGCGTTGCGAGTACCCGACTGTTGGTCGAGGGGGCACTCAAACAAAGCAAAGTACCCGGTTACATTGCTGCTTCTGGTATCAGTTACTATGGGATCGACCGTGAGCGGAGTGTCGATGAATCCAGTGAGACCGGGCGGGGCTTTCTGGCTGAGGTGACCCGACAGTGGGAGGGAGCCGCCCAACAGCTGGAAACCGCAGGGAGCCGTTGCGTTTATTTAAGGACGGGTATCGTGCTCAGCGCAAAGGGTGGGGCGCTGGCCAAGATGTTGCTCCCTTTCAAAATGGGTGTCGGCGGGCGGATCGGCCATGGTCAGCAAAAGATGAGCTGGATCAGCCTGGATGATCTCGTGCAGATCTACGTATTTGCAGTGGAAAACGAAGCCGTTCGCGGCCCGATCAATGCCGTAGCCCCTGAACCGGTAAGTAACAACATTTTTACGAAAACACTGGGTAAGGTTTTACACCGCCCGACGATTTTCCCTATGCCGGCGTTGGTGGTTGAATCGCTCTTTGGTGAGATGGGGCGGGAGACCGTCCTGAGCAATCTCGGGGTTAAGCCCAAGCGCCTGGTCGATCTCGGCTTTCAATGGCAGCAGCCCCAACTCGAAACAGCCCTCAGCAAAAGCATTTAAAGTCCCGCATTTCAAAAAATCATGGAGCCTTCAGACGTCCTCATCATCGGAGCCGGAATATCGGGTCTCATCTGCGCTACCGAGCTAAAGGCAACTGGGCACTCCGTTCGTTTGCTGGACAAGGGGCGTGGAGTCGGTGGACGCATGGCGACCCGTCAAATGGCTGGTGGCCGACTGGATCATGGCGCACAGTATTTCACCGTGCGCGACCCCCGGTTGCAGGCCTACGTGGATGTTTGGTTGGAGGCGGGTGTCATCAAAAAATGGTTCACCCATCTGCCGGAGGACAGTAGTCCGGAGGGCTATCCCCGTTATTGTGGTGTGCAGGGTATGACGGATGTGCCCAAGTTTCTGGCGCGGGATTTGGAGCTGCACAACTCGCAGCAAGTCACCGAACTCTCCCGTGATTCAGACCTTTGGATTGCCCGCACTGCTACCGGAGACTCTTTTCTGGCGCGGCACTTGGTGGTTACTGCGCCCTTGCCGCAGGCTTTAAACTTATTGGATACTTCCGGATTACGTTATGCGAATGGGGACGCGGAAGCCTTACGTGCGGTCTGCTATGAGCGTGGTTTAGCGGCCCTGCTTGTTTTGCGCGGGCCGAGTGGCCTGGCTAAACCCGGTGGCCGTAAGATTCATTCAGGCCCGCTGACATGGATGGCTGATAACCAGCAAAAAGGGATTTCGCCTGAGCTAACTACGGTCACACTGCATGCCAGTGCAGAGTTTGCTGATGCGCATTGGGACAGTTCAGATGCGGTGCGCGGGCCGCTTATGTTAGCCGCCGCCGCACCGTACCTTCAAAGCGAAGTGATGGAATGCAGCTGCCACCGCTGGGGCTTCACCCGCCCAGTCAATCCCTGGCCTGAACCCTACTATCAGAATGCCGGGTTACAGCTTACCCTGGCCGGTGACTCTTTTGGCGGTGCCCGGGTGGAGGGAGCCGTACTGTCAGGAATCGAAGCCGCGGCAGCGGTTGGGCTGGCCCGGGCAGAGGCGACTATTGGAAGCGTAGCTAGCCTTGACTAGCGTTGGAATACTAGCGTTGGAATACTAGCGTTGGAATACTAGCGTTGGAGTAATTTCAAAAATTCGTCGTTGTTTTTCGTTTGCTGGAAGCGGTCGATCATGGCTTCAGCGGCGTCTTCGATCTTTTGGCCGGCCAGAGCGCGGCGGAGGAACTGGGCACCTTCGAGGTATTTGCCGGAAAGGAGTAGTTCTTCCTTGCGGGTGCCGGAGGCATTGAGATTGATGGCCGGCCAGAGGCGGAGTTCGGCTGCCTTGCGGTCGAGCACCATCTCCATATTACCGGTGCCTTTGAATTCCTGGAAGATGAGCTCATCCATCTTGCTGCCGGTCTCGATGAGTGCGGTGGCGATGATGGTCAGACTGCCGCCTTCTTCGCAGTTACGGGCAGCCGAAAAAAGTTGGCGTGGTTTTTCGAGGGCGCGTACGTCGAGGCCCCCTGTCATGGTGCGGCCGCCCTTGCCGGAGGCGGCGTTGTAGGCGCGGGCCAGGCGGGTGATGGAGTCGAGCAGGAAGACGACATCCTTGCCCGCCTCGACGAGGCGTTTCGCGCGTTCGATAGCGAGTTCGGCCAGACGCAGGTGGTTTTTTAGTTCTTCGTCGTTGGAAGAGGCATAGATCTCGGCATTCACGCTGCGTTTGAAATCGGTGACTTCCTCGGGGCGCTCATCGACGAGCAGGACGATGCAGTGGCACTCCGGGTGGTTCTCGATGACGCCGTGGGCGATGTCGTGCAATAAGGTGGTCTTGCCGGTGCGGGGCGGGGCCACGATGAGTCCGCGGGTGCCTTTACCGATGGGGCAAAACAGGTCCATGATGCGGGTTGTGACACGGCCGTCTTTCGCCTCCAGGCGGAGTTGCTCGTCGGGTGCGATAGATACCATTTGTTGAAAGCTGTAACGGCCCTTGCGCTCTTCCAGTAGCGCGCCATCCACCTTGTCGATAAAGCAGACTTTGGGGTTGGGGAACTTGGCATTGTGCTGGGCCTTCCCCTCGACATAGCTACCTTGCTTGAGCTTGAAGCGCTTGATCAGCTCGCGCGGAACAAAAGGGTCGTCCGGCTTGGTCTTGCCATTTCGAGCGGGGTCGAGTAATTGCCCGGAGTTATTCTCCAGTATTTCCAGAATACCGGAGACAGCGACTTCGTCGTCGCGGAATTTTTCCTGCGGATGGTTGGTTGGGGAAGCTGCTTGAGGCGCTTCGTTTACGGAGGTTTCCGTCGATAAATTATTTTGGCTCATGTGGGTAGGCCCGGATGCGTTTGTCTATAATAGCTTGCAAGGTGTTCAGTCGAGAGGTGCAGATGGCTCTGCAGGCAGAGATTGCCATGAAAACAGCGTTACAGTTGAAGGGGCCGACGACCAGTCGGTTTCGATGCAGACTCGCGATGCAGTGCATCGATGGGTGCGCACGCTGTGACACGTTGGGTGTCATCAAGCGGTAAAGATAAGCTGCTGTCAATGCTTATCCTCAGGGGGATCCGTCTTCGTTCCGCACACGGAACTACGCCGGGACTGCGTGCACACGCACCCTCCGTGGCTCCTCATCCGAGGAGTTGTTTCATGGCTTGTTCGCGGTAGTCGAAGACACGCTGTAGCTCATTTTTGACGTAGAGCGCGCGGGCAATGGCACCGAGGGGACCGAAGGGCATGACGTAAGTGACCTGATCCCGGAAGCGGACGCCGTCGGCAACTTCGGCGATTTCGTGGTAGTGATACCAGACTTTGTAGGGGCCGACTCTTTGCTCATCGACGAAGGAGTGCCGCTCGCGAACATGCTTGATCTCGGTCAGCCAGGTTTGTTTACCGATGAGAGGGATGCCGATCCGGTATTCGATCAACAGCCCGTTGTACATCTCGTCGGGCAGATCGCTGACAATTTCAAAGGCCATGTCGCCGGGCGTGATTTTATCCAGATTGGCAGGAGAGCGGATGAATTCCCAGGCAGTTTCGAGGTCGGTCGGTAGCAGCAATTCCCGTTTGATTAGGTGGATTTTTGGCATATGAGTTCAATCGTCGCGGGCTAGCGAATGCTTACTGAATCTTTAGTGTAAGTTTGCTAAGGCGAAACCGTTTTCTAATAATCGAAACTTATGCGATCTGTCAGCTCAATATTCAAGCATGCCCTGCAGGACGAGGATAACCGCCTCCTCATGGCATCGTCTCCTATTTTTTTCATGCATTTGGCTGCACTCGGTGCGCTCTTTACCGGGTTCAGCTGGGTGGCGGTTTGGGCTCTGGTCATTACCTATGTAGTTCGTGTCTTTGCCCTGACTGCCGGCTTCCATCGCTATTTTTCCCATCGCGCGTTCAAAACCAGTCGCTTTTTTCAGTTTGTCATGGCCTGGGTCGGCACCTCTGCCGCGCAGCTGGGCCCGATGTGGTGGGCGGCCAATCACCGCCACCATCACCAGCATTCAGACAAAGAGGAGGATATTCACTCGCCGGTAGTCAAAGATGCTTTCTGGGCGCACATCGGCTGGATTCTGTGTCGGGCTTATGGCAGTATTCAAAAGGATCGGATCAAAGATTTGATCAAATACCCGGAGCTGCGTTTTATCGACCGTTTTCATGTTTTGCCGGTCATCTCTTTGATTGGGCTGCTCTACGCGACGGGTGCGGCTCTGAATGCTTACAATCCGGCCCTCGGCACGAGTGGGCTACAGTTGGTCATGTGGGGCTTCTTCCTGAGCACGGTGCTGGTCTACCATGTCACCTTCTGTGTCAATTCGGTCACCCACATCGTGGGAAAGAAGCGTTTTGATACGGACGATGAAAGCCGCAATAGCTGGTGGGTGGCCTTGCTCACTTTCGGTGAAGGTTGGCACAATAACCACCATCGCTGGCCGCTGTCGGCTCGGCAGGGCATGTATTGGTGGGAGCTGGACCTCAGCTACTGGTTGTTGCGCGTGCTGGAGAAGCTGGGCTTGGTCTGGGATCTGAAGGTGTATCCCAAAAAGATTTACGAGGAGGCAGCATCTGGAAAGGTTGAAACATCATGAGTTTGGATGGTTCAGGTTTTTGGATCAGTTTTTTTCTAATTGGTTTCTCCGTCGCTTCGCTGGCTTACTTCATCGCCCGGCGGCTCAAGCTGATGGCTATCGTCGATACAATCTGGACGGCGGGACTGGGGCTGAGTGCTTTTATCTATCACAGCGTGGCTGGGCTGGATTCGATTCGCTCATGGGCAGTCCTCTTAATCATCGGTATTTGGTCCTTTCGGCTGAGTTATCACCTGTTTACCGATCGGGTTTTCAAGGGGCACGAGGACCCGCGTTATCAGGCACTGGCTGAACATTGGGGGGCGAAGGCCCCGCTTAATTTTTACCTGCTATTTCTGGTTCAGATCCCATTTATTGCCCTGTTTTTATATCCCGTCAGCCTGGCCATGCAGGCCGAGGCTGCCGGTTGGTTGTGGACGGATACGCTGGCGGTGCTGATTGCTGTGCTGGCAATGCTGGGGGAAGCGGTGGCTGATCGCCAGCTGGCCCGTTTTCGCGGTGATCCGGTCAACAAAGGCGAGGTTTGCCAAGAGGGCCTGTGGCGTTACACCCGTCACCCAAACTACTTTTTTGAATGGCTGCATTGGTTCAGCTATGTGGCTTTCGCCTGGTCTGCCGCGCTGTCATGGCCGACCTTACTGGGCCCGCTGGCGATGTATATTTTCCTTCGTTATTTGACGGGTGTGCCCTATGCTGAGCGCTCTTCGCTCAAGAGTCGGGGCGACGCCTACCGCCGCTATCAGGCGACGACTAACGCATTTTTTCCATGGATTCCACGCAAACAGTCCGTCTAAGTCGACCCAAAGAGCGTATCCGCCTGCGGCTGATCGAGCGCTTGTTCGCGCGGATGCTGCGGCGCATGCGCGGTGGGCGCATTGAAATCACGTTCCCGAGTGGGGCCACGGCCAGGGTGGGCCATGGCGAGGCTTCTCCTGTTGGGATGCATATTCGGCGCGTAGCCTTTTTTAAAAAAGTTCTGTCCGGGGGAAGTGTCGGCTTCGGCGAATCCTATGTCGACGGTGACTGGGATACGCCCGAGCTGTCGCGCCTGCTGGGACTGTTTGCCCGCAACCAAAAAGACCTCGGCCGGATCGGGCGGGGGTTTTCGCTGCTGACGCAGCAAATGAACCGCCTCTACCATCAAGCCCGGCGCAACACACTGGAGCAGAGCCAGGCAAACATCCAGGAACACTATGATCTGAGTAACGATTTTTATGCGACCTTTCTGGATCCGAGTATGACCTATTCGAGTGCTTGTTTTGCCAGTGCGGAAGAGAGCCTGGAAGCGGCGCAAATGCGAAAGATCGACCGGATGCTGGACTTGGCTGAAGTCGGGGAGGGAAGCACGATCCTGGAGATTGGCTCGGGATGGGGGGCGCTGGCTTTGCGAGCCGCCCAGCGGGGCTGCCGGGTCAAGACGATTACGCTCTCCGAGGCGCAGTACAGTTACGCACAGGCGCTTTTTGAGCGTGAGGGAGTGGCGGATCGGGTTGAGATTGCTTTGCAGGACTACCGCTTGCAGACCGGGCACTACGATGCGGTGCTCTCCTGCGAGATGATTGAAGCGGTCGGTCGGGAGTATTTGCAGAGTTATTTCGAGATTGTCAGCCGCTCACTCAAGTTGGGCGGCAAGGCCGTTATTCAGGCCATCACCATCCCGGATGCTCGCTATGAGAGCTACAGCCGTCGCTGCGACTGGATACAGAAGCATATTTTTCCCGGTGGGCACTTGCCCTCACCAGAGGCCATCCGCCGTCATGTCGAGCAGTTGGGCAGTGCGCGTGTGCTGGCCATGCAGTCCTTTGGCCGCGACTATGCGGAGACTCTGCGCCGCTGGGCCGGGGCTTTCAATGCGGCAGAATCCGAGATCGATCGTCTTGGATTCGATGCAAGTTTTCGGCGTAAGTGGAACTATTACCTAAGTTACTGCGAGGCGGGATTCGACGCAGACTTGATCGATGTGCAGCACGTTGTGATTGGGTGAGGCTAGCGTCAAAAGGTGGAGTCACAAATAGCTCAAAATCCATGTGTATGGACGCAATAGATACATGGTAATCTCAAATTCAAAGGCAGGCTCTGCTAGTTCTTCCAGTAGCTCATCCCATGTGGTGGCGCGCTTCTCTTTCATTCGGTTTGCTGTCAAATGCATCATTTGATTGATGTTGGTCACGTTGACTCGCTGCATCTCGTCTGGGCTTAGATAGAGGAGGAAATAAGGCCGCCAGTCATTGCGAGATATCGCATGAAATGCGGACTTGTAGGAATCTAAGCTGAGTTGGGTGTAGGCTGTCTTGCTCTTCGCTACGCCCCGCAGAGAATTCACCTCCGAGACGAAATATAAATCGTAAACTCCTGTGGGGGCCCAGAGCTCGTTGCTCGGTTTGAAGTGTTCATCCGCGACCGCGTAACGGAGCACATACACATTCCAATAGGCCAGCGCACCCGCTGTCAGTATTCCAAAAATAGCCAGTAGCAGACTCTGATCTTGCCAAAATTTAAGCGACTTCAGACAGAGCCAAGCAGACAGGGCCGCTGAAAGAAAAAAGGGCAAATACCACTCTAGTGGCTTCAAAATGGGAAAGCCTGCGAAGAGATGGGCATACGCGAGGGTAGCCGCAAAAAATGCAATTATAGCGCTAAACAACAGAGTAAAGCCCTTAATTGTCTTGATGCGCTTACGTCGCCGCTCGGCTCGCATCTCGGCACCATAGGCATCTGCTAGCATTTCTTTGGCTTGCGTTAATTGCGGATCATTTACTTTAAGTGTCTGTTCGCGACGTAATTCAAGCGGCTTGGCGGGAGCATCCTCTTGGGCAGGCTGCTGAGAGGAGGAATCGGCTGTGGAGACTAGTTCGTCCGAAATCGGTTTTAACAGTTTGAATTTTTTATATTTAGACGTATCTTCACTCATAAATTATGCGGTCCATTTAAATAACGACACTAATTACCATCCTAACAAAATGACGGGTTAGCGTTATTTTTGAAGCCTAAAATTGAGAGATTTCGCTTAAAACCCGATAGCCCATTAGTAGCCCGAAAGATCAAACTCTTCGGATTCTACCGTAGTCGGTCTGGCTCTACCACCTGATCGTAATAAGTTGTTGGCCAGTATGTTAGGCACAGGGCGGCAGAGCCAACCCTGCTACGGTACGGCGTAAATTGACAAGTTTCGGCCTACTTAAGGAAAGACTCCACGCATGCCATAGACCTTGGCGATATGCTCAATCGCGACGGCATAGGAGGCGATCCGCATGCCGGAGTTGAGGCGTTTGGACATTTCGAGCACCCGGTCAGCTGCGCGGTTCATCACTTTGCGCAGTCGCTCATCCACAAGTTCCGCATCCCAAGTCTCCGAAAGGCGGTTCTGCTTCCACTCGAAATAGCTCACCGTGACACCACCTGAATTGCAGAGTATGGCGGGCAGCACTTCGATGCCTTTCGCGAGCAGGTGCTTTTCAGCACGCGGGGTGGTGGGCGCGTTGGCCGCTTCCACCAAAACTTTGCAGCGGATGTGCTGGGCGTGCTCCAGATCGACCATTTGTTCCAGTGCTGCCGGGATGAAGAGGTCAACCTCGGTGCCGTAGAAGGTGGCCTCATCGATAGCTTCCGCATCGGGGTAGCCTTTGACACCGCCGGTAGTGGACACATACTCAGCCAGTTTTTCTGCGTCGATGCCGCCCGGGTTGGCAATCGCCCCGGTATGGTCCATCACGGCCTTCATTGACGAGCCGCGTTGCTGCAGCAAGCGCCCCGTCCAGGAGCCCACGTTGCCGTAGCCGATCAGACTAAAGCTCAGTTCCGGAAGGGCCATCTGCATGCCCGGGAGCAGCGCTTCAAGCACGTAGACGACGCCCTGCCCAGTGGCTTTATCGCGCCCGGCAGAACCCCCGAATTCAAGCGGCTTACCGGTGACCACACCACGGGCAATGACTTTACTGGAGGACTCTGCGAAATTGATATAGGTATCCGCCATCCAGGCCATGGTCTGTGCGTTTGTCCCCATGTCGGGTGCCGGGATGTCGTAGTCGGGGCCGATGTTGTTGCCGAGTGCCACGGTGAGGCGGCGGGTGACCCGTTCCAGCTCACCTTTGCTGAGTGCCCTCGGGTCGATTTTCAGAGCGCCTTTAGCACCCCCGTAAGGGATACGGGCCAGGGCGCACTTCATCGTCATCAGCAGCGCGAGGCTTTTGACCTCGTCCAGTTTGACCTCGGGGTGGTAGCGAATGCCTCCTTTGTAGGGGCCGAGCACGTTGTTATGCTGCACCCGGTAGCCCTTAAACAGTTTCCAGCTGCCGTCGTCCATCCTAACCGGGCAATGCACCATGATCTCATTTTTCGGCTGCGATAGGATGAGCTTTACCCGGTGGTCGACATCGAGCTGGTCGGCCGCTTCGAGGACCGAGCTGATCGTCTGAAAATAAAGGTTATGCGCATCGGCGTAGTATTCTTCCAATTCTTGCAGGATTTCCTGGGTCGATTGGGGGGCGGGGGTATTGCTGGATTCCATAGTCAGCTACCGTGCCAGGGTATCCGGGAAAGGCAAGCGTTCGTCTAGAAGAGCATCATTTGGTCGTCCGTCAGCGGTGAAGTGGCCTCGATCAAGCGGCTATCTTTATTCTGCACGCAGTTGATCCGGCGGGAGATGGTGTGCTTTTCGAGCCGGATCTCGTGGGCCAGGCGCTCGATCCCGGGCTTGTTGAGTTCACCATCAAGCCAGGGCTCGACCGCATTTTGTGGTAGAATAACCGGCATGCGCTCATGAATATCAGCCAAAGCTGGCTGGGCTTGCGTCGTCAACAGGACAAAGGCTGACGGGCTATCGGGGGCACCTGAAGGAAACCAGAGTCCGGCAAAATAGTGCAAGTCACCCCCGGCTGGATAAATGTAGTAGGGCTGCTTGGTGATACCGTCCTGAAACCACTCGTAGAATCCGTTTGCTGGCAGGAGGCAGCGGTGCTCCTGCCAACTGTCACGAAACCGCGGTGTCGTATCGGCAGTTTCCAGGCGGGCGTTGATGTGAAAATTCTGTGGTGTGCGCAGGCCCCAGTACAGCATAACAGCGATCGGTTGCGTCCTCTTGTGGGCCGTAATACCCAAAGCCATCCGCCCCGGACCGATATTATAATCGGGCTCGTAATCGTCCGGCAGAGCGAACGCGATCGCAGCCGCCAGTTTTTCTTTTTGCAAGTGTAGGGTGTATCGTCCGCACATAATGCCGTGCTTCGCACGGAGTGAAAGTGA
>REBV01000269.1 GCA_007692545.1 Puniceicoccaceae bacterium | reverse complement strand
AGCCTGCGCCATCCAGTGAAAGCCCTTCCGGTCATAGACCTCGGGGCCGCCGTGGGGTAGCACGATCAGGGGCAATCCGCTCGGGTCTTCCGCCTGGCCCCGGGGAATCGTCAGCAGGGCCGGGATTTCCATCCCGTCCCGGGCCTCGTAGGTCAAATCAGCGACCGGGTGCAGCCGGTTCGATGGAATCTCGGGGCGCGTGGCTGACAGGCGCGTTAGCGGCTCATCCGGGCGCGAGAGCAGGTATTCCCCGGAGGACAGCGCACCCTCGGCGTGAAACACCAGGCTACTCCAGTCCGAACTCCAGTCGACCAGGTCCATCGACAGCCCGGGGTTGTCTTCCCGAATCTTTCTGATCCGCTGGTCCAGCTCGGGATCAAAAAACCGTTGATTGGGTGTGTAGCCACTGAAACTGACACCGTGGACTACCCGGTTGACGTCCATTACCACGCCTTCAATATCGGCATTCTGACCTTCGAAGGGCAGCTGTTTCAGCTCGCCATCCTCCAGAGATAGGATGTAATAGGAGTCTAGGCCCGTTTCCAGGTCGATGCGCAGTACCACCAGAGCGTCTCGTTCGGCGGTTACACCGGTTATCGCCATCTGGGGTATCTCGGTGTCTTCCTCGTAGATTGCGTTCCAGCGGCGACCGTCGTGGACCAGTATGGAGTGAGTATCGGCGGCATTGTTGAAGTCTTCCCGGGCCAGCGGCTCGTCGTCGGCACCCATAAAGTAGTCGATGGTGTGGCGCGACCCTCGGGATACCCGGCTGGGGCGGCGATTACCATCGAGGTCCACCGCGAGGAGCGCGTATTCGCTATTGCGACGACCGCGGGTGGGCTCGATGTGTGCGGGCATGAAGAGTCGCGGTTGACCTTTTGACAACCCTTTCACGCGCCCCAGCCCCGTCTGGATATTCAGGCGATAGCGACCCATCACGTCCTGTCCGGGATACAGTAGGGTGTTGACCGCTCCGGTTTTGATATTGAGGGAGTGGGCGTTGCTGATGTCGTGTTCGCCCCGGTAGCCTCGGATACGCCGGACCTCGGAGACCACCATGACCAAGTGGTCGTCACTGACAAAATACATGGAGCGAGGAAGAATGTTGCTCAGGTCCAGCGCCTGTAGGGTTTCCCCTTCGGTCAATGAGTAGATCAGGGCGATATCCTGGTCGTCTTCCGTACGCCGGAAGGCGATTTCGTCTCCTCGGGGGGAGAGTCGCATCTGAGTGACCTGGGGCAGGGTGCCGTAGGTTTGAGCGACCTGCTCCAGTTGTTGCTGGCGATCGGCCAGCGCGGCGGGAGCGCTGAGAGCGACTGTGCCCAGAAGGGCTCCGAATAGGGCCTGGGCCCGGCGTTTGATTGGCATAGGATTTCCTTGTCCAAGGTCACATGTCCTGCCCTAAGTGCGCGGATTGGGCAAAAGATGCTAATAGGCCACTCCCGTCACAGTACCCGGAGCCTTGGGGTTATTGTTGTTCCAGCATTGCGTGGACGCGCAAAAGCGCTCGGAGGCAGATACTAGACAATTTCCCTGGCAAGTTCAAAAGTTATGGTTTTGGGGAGGTCGGGATTGAAGGAGCAGCGAGGGGTAAACCGGCTGGCCGGCGGATCACCGGCCAGTTTTCAGGAAGAGGTTAGCGAGGGCTGACTTCGTCCGGGTCGGGCACTAGTGCGGGCTTCTCGTGGCGGTGAGCCTTGGTTGAGCCCTTGCGTTTGGCCAACGCTGAATCCATCTTTTTGGCCGCATCGGCAATGGCGGCGTACAGGTCCTGAGCTTCAGCGTGAACGGCGACGGGGGCGCCTTTGAATTGGGTGGTGACTTCTACCGATTGGGTGTGGGGCTCTACGGTGAGCGCCATGGAGAGGTCCCCTAAGTCGGGGTAATGATTCTGAACCTTGGCAAACTTACTGTCTACGGCCTCACGGATGCCGTCGGTGATATCCACGTGGTGACCGGACATATGTATATTCATAGAAATGTTCCCCGATGTTCATGGTAGATAGGCCCTGGCGCGGAAGGCGTCCGGGCCGTTCACAGGCAGAGACTGCAAAAAGTGGGCGTCAGTTCCTTCGTGGTTTTCGTCCTGCCGTTTACTAAACATGTGTCCGAGTGACGCAAAAGTCAAGGCAGAAAATTAAACTGAGCCGAAAGGTCCTGGGCTCCTGGGCTGTAGGCGGCTTGTGGCAAGACGTGCAGGGGAAGAGTGAGGGGCTGAATATAAAAAGGCCAGCGGGCGCTAGCCGGCTGACCTTTCGTATTAAGTGGTAGCTAGGGGCGGACTTGAACCGCCGACCCCAGCATTATGAATGCTGTGCTCTAACCAGCTGAGCTACCTAGCCACTTGAGGTCGCGTATTCTGCGGATCCATGCCCCTAAAGTCAAGCTTTTCAGGGAACCTCTGATTAATTCCTCGGTGGCCTCTGTAAGCCCCGAAGGGCGCGGCCAAAACGCCCATCCGCTGTGTTGCTCTTCTTGCCAAGGGCTACGGCCATTGCCGGCGAAGAGCGCCTTGCGGAG
>REBV01000101.1 GCA_007692545.1 Puniceicoccaceae bacterium | reverse complement strand
ATTCATCCAAAGATTGTGTGGATGCAGTTTTAGATGCTCACCCAGTATTTGGTAATAGAGATTTGAATACTCCAATCGGTATTGTCTCTTTTTACCCGCCTGTGGGTGCAGGGGTCTTTGGCGGCTATATTGCGGCCGAGGCAGTGGCAGTTACATGGTGCCAAGAATGGGTATGCCCCGAATAGAAAACGTTTCCAAGTTTATTGCAATATGAAAAAATATAACAAGCTGCACCTGGCAAGTTTATTACTGTTCTCTGTAAGTGTTACTTTCTTGTTTGTTTTTAGCGCCATTACAAATTGGAAGTTGTTATCCCCAGAGGATAGCCGCGCCGTATTACTGTCTGGAATCATTTTATCTACTGCTGCCGGAATTTTGTGGAGATGCGCCTCTGCTAGAAAAACTGAGAGCAGGCCAGACGCAGGAACTGAAGACCTCGGGGAAGGGTCATCTTGAGAATTCAAACGGTTCTTTGGCAATTCCCGTATGATTTTCATGGTTTTTCAGTGGGGTAGCCTAGGTGTAAGCACTTTATTTGACATCGTAAATTCGCTCAAAATCTTGTCGTAGGATTTTTGAGTGTTTTGCCAGTCTCTCGTCGTATTCCGCGCTTGTCATTTTGCGGGTAAAATGCACCAGTAATTGTTTTCGTCCGGCAAGTAACCTCGTTGCGCGCGGCGTGTTGAGGCCTATGCTTGGGCGGGTTCTTTGATAATTCTGTCTGGATTAGCTTGGATCCAGTTTTCGGGCAGAAGCGCTTCCAGGAGGTCTTCAGGCGGGTTTCGGTCGTAAGGAACAAGCTTGTCGAGGATGTCGAGCAGGTAGGCCTGAGGGTCGACTTGGTGGATGCGACAGCAGTTCAGGAGGGTGTAAGCGACGGCGCTTTTTTCACCGGCTTCAGGGTGGCCGATGAACATCCAGTTCTTCGCCCCGATCTTGGTTGGACGAAACTTTGATTCGAGCAGATTGGTATCCAAGCGTGTGTGGCCGTAATCGAGGCATCGACTCAGCGCAGACCAGTTTTTAGCTGCGTAACCGACTGCCTCTCGGAACTCGTTCCGGGGGATCGTCATATCGACGGCGTAGGCGTCCAGCCGCGCTTTGATTTTTGAGGCAATCGGCTTTGACTCAGTCGTTCTCAGTATCTGCCTGGCGGAGTCCGAGACTCCCAGCTGATCCCACTTCTCTTCGAGATCGTAGAGGTCGGCGATCAGTCGCATCATCATTTTAGCCGCGTTAGGCTCGGCTGTGATGGCTTCCCGGAACTTGCGGAAAGTATGTGCCCAGCATGCCAGTAAGGTGATTTCAGGGTGCGCTTGAGCGTAGTTTGTGTAAGCGGCGTAGGCGTCGCTTTGCAAGATCCCGTTAAAACCGCAAATTAGATGATCCACGTTTTCATGTCGGCGGTTGTCGATCCATTTGAGCACCATTGAGCGGCCCGGGGAGTGGATCGCCCAGAAGTAACCCTGACCTGCGCCGGGCTTTCTTCCGTTGATGTATTTGATGAAGGTTTCGTCGATTTGAAGATAGGCGCTTTTCTTGGTTTTTCGCTCGATCAGTTCGTAGAGGGGGCGCATCCACATGGAGAAGCGCTCGACCACGTCGCTCTGGCATTGGCGGGTGATGTCCGCGCCAAGGCGAACGAACTTGCGCTCCAGCCGGTGTAACGCGCCGTGTTCAAGGTACTTGTTAAGCACGATGTATACAGCCAGACTCGTCGAGACGTAGCTGGAGGAAAAGCGGATCGGAGCCTTGGCGATGATTGGAGCGGCATCGCGGTCGCTACGGCTCACGAACTTCTTTTGAACGATCCTGCGGCGGGACAGGCGGGTGGGATGGACGAGCACCTCGTGTGTCACCGTTTCGCCGATTTCCTTCCACCCATCCGGATTGTCGCGCACGTCATCGGGGATCAATACGACTTCCTCGCTCACGGGCAAATGGCCAAACTTTTCCGCCGGTGCTATACGTTTCTTCTTTTTCCGCTTTGTTGTGCTTGAAGGAATCTTCGGCTCTGGTCTCTCGGATTGCCCCTCCGCTTCATCCACCTCGTCGTCGTGGTCGATGCGAACCGATTCGGTGTGACGGATTTCCAGCAGGCACTGGCGTTCATCATCGGGTTTTTGAGGCCGTGCTTTGGCCAGTTCGAGGGCACGAACTTTCAACTCCAGATTCGAGATCAAACCTTCGAGTTCGCGAACCCTTCCCTTGAGGGAACGGTTTTCTTCGCGGATCTTTTCGGCGGCGGGCATGGAACGAAGCGATCATTTCGTAGTTGTTTAGTCAATACGTTAACGGGATTATTTAATTTTTTTCACCGGCAAAACCATGGCCGGAAGCTTCCGGCTTTCAGGTCGATGCCATTTAGAAGCATGGAGAGCGCCTCCGGCTTCATCTCGATTTCCTTGTCCCCGGCGTCGGCGGGAGACGGCCACCAAAACGTTCCTTTTTCGAGACGTTTCGCCAACACCCAGAACCCTGTCCCGTCCCAATACAAAAGCTTGATCCGGTCGCGCCGCCGGT
>REBV01000307.1 GCA_007692545.1 Puniceicoccaceae bacterium | reverse complement strand
GCCAGTTCCATCGCGGCGAGGGCGAGCGCGGCACCTGCCGCGGTGGGGTGGCCCGGATCGGCCTGATAGCCCGACGGGCCGACCGGACAATAGTTGACCCCGAGGGTCTGCTGTAGCGAGCGCCCCATCGGCTCCGGACCGATAAAGACGCAGTCGCGGGCAGCGAGCGGATCCGAGCGCAGCGCAGCGGCAATCACCTCGGGGCCGATCCCGGCGGGATCGCCGCAGGTGATGGCAAGCGGTGGTCTGGAAGCTAAATCAGTCACGGGTAGATTGGACAAAGCCGCGCTTGCCGCCTTCGAAAAAGCTCAAGAAGCGCGCACCGGCGGGAGTGGTGCCAAACTCGGTCTCGCGGGCGGCTTCTTCTGCCTTTCGGCGTAGATTGCCCCCGCCGAAAAAGACCGCGCGGTAGCAGCGCTTGAGATCGCGGATTTCGCGCTGCTCAAAAGCACCGCGTTTGAGGCCGACCAGGTTGAGGCCATGGGCCTCACTCCGCTCCGCTGCCATGACATAGGGTGGCACATCCGCCGTGATCGAGGCGTTTCCGGCAATCATACAATGTGCGCCGATCCGGCAAAACTGGTGGACGCCGGCACCGCCGCCGATAAAAGTCTTTTCACCGATCTGAATATGGCCGGCCAGCATGACATTATTGGCCAGGATGACCCCATCTTTAAGCAGGCAGTCATGGGCCACATGGGCGTTGGCCATGATAAAGCAGCCTTCGCCGATGCGGGTGGTGGCCCCGGCACTGCTGGCCCGGTTGACCGTGACCGCCTCGCGCAGCACGCTGCGGGCGCCAATCTCGACATGACTCAGCGTGGCCGGATCGAAGCCGAGCGACTGCGGGTCACCACCGACGACGCAAAAGGAATCGACTCGCACACCATCGCCCAGCGTGGTGCCCCGACGGATAATGGCGTAGGCCGCGATGCTGCAATCGGAGCCGATGACGACGCCGTCTTCAATCAAAGCGCCGGGGCCGACGGTCGTGCCCTCCCCGATTTGTGCGCTGGCATGGATAAGTGCTGTGGGTGAGTGGCTTGGGTGCTGCGACATGATTTAGTTGAATAGATTCATTTGGGGCTCTTTGACCATATCATAAATTTTGAGGACACGCATGAGTTGGAGCAAATCAGATTTCTGGTAGCTATGGTTGACCTCCACATGACGCAGTAAGTTCTCTAAAATCGTGCTGAAAGTAATGATAGCATCGACCCCGCTCGCTTTGAGCAGCTCGATACTTTCGCTACGCTGTGGATCACTGGTGGGCAGGCCGGGCAAGACCAGTATTTTGGTAAAAGCGGGCCCGTTGGCCCACTCCGGGTCGAGCTCATCGGCTTGGTAGCTGAAATAGCCCTCCGCCTTGCTGAGGACATCTTTCTTCAAAAATTCGAAGACCCGCGAGCTGCTCTTCAGCATGGCCGGGGTGAAGCGTGAGCTATGCCAGGCTTTGACCACGACGACGGCCCGCCGGATCCGGGTCATATCGGCCGAAAACAACTGAAAGCCGGCGGGCACACCATCGACCGGCGCACTCGGATTGTAGACCAGCAAATCGATGGCCTGCTGGGACCGTTTCTTGCCCGACTGCACGAGGTATTTGCGCAGCTGGCGCACGAAAAATCCGTTGAGCTCAAAGTATTCCCGCACAATGTTTTCGTCGAAACCCGCCATATCCACCTAATCAACAAAGAGTTTACGCAAAGGTCAATGCCCGTGAGTGGCAACCTTCATCGGGTGTGATTAAGGTCTGGAGTCGGATTATGTCGGCAGTAGGCAGGTTGGCTCTGCCGCCTGCTGCGTTGTGACGGTCTTGGCCATGGTCATGATATTGCGTGCTCAGCTCCGACAACGGCGACTAGGCGGCAGAGCCAACCTAGCTACGCTTCTGGGCGCGTCTGGATGGGTTGGGTATTTGTTTAAAGCTTCAGTAGGGGCCTAACTCCAGAGCTTTTAAGTTGCTATGCCACTCTTGAAGCCCCATTAACCGAGCCCAACATGACATTTTGGGAAGCAGCTTTTTTTGGTTTGGTGCAGGGCCTGTCGGAATTCATTCCGGTATCGAGCACTGCGCACATTGTAATTTTAGCGAACCTGCTGGGCGTGGAAACACCGGGGCTGACCTTCGAGATTTTCCTGCACATTGCCTCGCTGCTCGCGGTCATACTCTATTTCTGGCGGGATTTATTTGAGCTGATTCGCGGTAGCCTGTGCTTTATTTTCGCTCACCGCAGCAGCGGCCCCAAGGATCGGACGGCCTTTTATGTCTCGATCTATCTGGGGGTCGCGACCGTTATTACCGGCGTGCTCGGCATTTTGCTCTCCAAGACGCTGGGCGATGGGATCAAGGCCATGCCGATCGTGACCTCGGGCTTGCTGCTGACCGCCGTGTTGCTGGTGCTGGTGGAACGGGCTCAGAAAATCGGCCAGCGCCAGCTGTCGGATCTGCGCTGGACGGATGCCGTGATCGTCGGTCTGGCACAGACGGTGGCGGTCTTCCCCGGAGTGTCGCGCTCCGGCTCGACGCTGATCGCCGGGCTCTATTTAAAGATGTCACGGACCACTGCGGTGCGCTTCTCCTTCCTGCTGGCGATCCCGGTCCTGCTCGGATCCTCCGTCCTGGCGCTGAAGGATATTCAGGGCGGTGAACTGGCTGCTATCGGGGCGGCTGGACTGGTCGTCAGCTTTATCGTTTCCTTCATCGCATCCATGCTTAGTATCCTGTGGCTGATCCGACTACTGGAACAGCAACGCCTCTACTGGTTTTCGGCTTATCTGGTGGTGCTCGCCGGGCTGACGCTGTTTATTAGATAGCTCTCAGGAAGAGACCGGCTGGTTTTGCTCGAACTGGAGGCCCTTGGCCGCTTCGTCGACTGTCACATGAATCACCTCGCCCGGCTTGATTTCGCCGGAGAGAATGGCTTCCGCCAGGGAGTCTTCGAGGTACTTCTCGACCGCCCGGCGCAGAGGGCGGGCACCGTATTTCTCATCGTAGCCCTTCTCGATCAGGAACTCTTTGCACTCTTGGGAGAATTCAAAGATCAGCTCACGCTCTTTCAAGCGCTTGGATACATTGCGCAGCTCCAGGTCGACGATTTCCATCATATCGCTGCGGGCGAGTGACTTGAAGATGACCAGATCATTGAGACGGTTGAGGAACTCCGGCTTGAAGACGCGCTTGGTCTCATCCAGGATCTTCTCGCGGGTTTTTTCATAATCGCTCTCGGCGTTGCTCTCGATGCCGAAGCCCATCGAGGTATTGCGCTGGAGAATATCCGCACCCACGTTCGAGGTCATAATCAGGATGGTATTCCGGAAATCGATTTTACGGCCGAGGCTATCCGTCAGACGCCCCTCTTCCAGCACTTGCAGCAGGAGTTGCACCACGTCCGGGTGTGCTTTTTCGATCTCATCGAACAGAACGACCGAGTAAGGCTTGCGTCGGACCGCCTCAGTCAGCTGGCCGCCTTCTTCGTAGCCGACATAGCCGGGAGGTGAGCCCACCAGCCGGGAGACGGCAAATTTCTCCATATACTCAGACATATCGATCTGAATGATGGCATCCTTGTCGCCAAACATTTCTTCGGCCAGGACTTTGGCCAGGAGGGTCTTGCCCACCCCGGTCGGCCCGAGGAACATAAACGAGCCGATCGGCCGCTTGGGGTCTTTCAGGTCGGCCCGGGAGCGACGCAGCGCCTTGGCAATGACCTCGGTGGCGATGTTTTGACCGACCACCTCGCGCTGCAATTCGGACTCGAGGCGGAGCAGCTTCTTGCTCTCGGCCTCCTCCATCCGGGAGAGGGGAATCCCCGTCCAGGCGGCCACCACTTGCAGCATGGAATCTTCATCCACGACGATCTGCTTCTCTTCGCGGTTCTTTTTCCACGCTTCAATAAAGTCTGCCTGCTTCTTGCGCAGTTGCTTTTCCTCATCCCGGTATTTGGCCGCACCCTCAAAGTGCTGCTTGGCGATGGCTTCTTCTTTCTTGGCGCAGACCTGCTCAATCTCCGCAGTCATCGCCTCGATTTCCGGCGGCTGCTTGAGCGAGTCAATACGACTGCGGGCACCGGCCTCATCGAGAATATCGATGGCTTTGTCAGGCAGGAAACGGGAAGTGATATAGCGCTCCGAGAGCTTGGCCGCCGATTCGAGGGCCGCATCGGTAAAGGTCACCTTATGATGGTCTTCATACTTCCCGCGTATGCCCTTGAGAATGAGGATGGTGTCTTCAACTGACGGGGCCTCCACCTTGACTGACTGAAACCGGCGGTCCAAAGCGCTATCCTTCTCAATGTATTTACGGTATTCCCCCAGCGTGGTGGCACCGATGCACTGCAACTCACCGCGACTGAGCGAGGGCTTGAAAATATTGGAAGCATCCATCGCGCCCTCGGCAGCCCCGGCTCCGACGATGGTGTGTAGCTCGTCGATAAAAATAATGATATTCTTGGCCCGGCGGATTTCGTCCATGACGGCTTTGATCCGCTCCTCAAATTGCCCGCGATACTTGGTGCCGGCCACCATCAGGGCCAGATCCAGGGTGATGACGCGCTTATCGGCGAGGATTTCCGGCACGATGCCGGAGGCGATCTCCTGGGCGAGGCCTTCGACGATCGCGGTCTTGCCCACGCCCGCCTCACCGATGAGGACCGGGTTATTCTTGGTCCGGCGGCAGAGAATCTGGACCACGCGGCGAATTTCATCGGCCCGCCCAATGACTGGATCGAGCTCGCCCTGCTTGGCCATCTCCGTCAGATCGCGCCCAAAGGCTTTGAGTGCGGGTGTCTTGCTGTCTTTCTTATCGTCCGCACCACCGGACTTATTTCCGGCCGTAGCCCCCTCCGGCTCACCGGAAAAATTGGGGTCCAGCTCGGCCAAGATCTCGTTGCGGCAGCGCTCGATATCGACATCAAGCGACTTGAGCACGCGCGCGGCCACGCCCTCGCCCTCGCGCAGCAAGCCGAGTAAAATATGCTCGGTCCCAACGTAAGAGTGGTTCAGCGCCTTGGCCTCCTTGCCGGCCAGGGCCAGCACTTTTTTGACCCGTGGGGTGTAGGGGATATTGCCCGATGGCTTGCTTTCCGGCCCTGTCCCGACCTGCTTTTCCACAGCGGTGCGAACCGTTTGTAAATCAAGCCCCATCTTTTGCAACACATTGACCGCGACTCCCTGGCCCAGATTAATTAAGCCCAGCAGCAAGTGCTCCGTACCGACATAGTTGTGGTGGAAGCGGTCGGCCTCTTTACGGGCGAGCGCCAAAACTTGTTGTGCGCGGGGAGTGAAGTTGTTCATGGGTTCCATATTTTAGATTTCCTATTGCAATTTCTAAGCCAGATTGCCCACCTTGTCAAAATCCAGTGCAGGTAATTGCGCAAACTCCCGACGCAGCTTGTCTGCGCGACAGAGATCGCGGGCCGAAGGCTCGATCCCCTCGCCGGCCGCATGCTGAATGTGGCCAGGCTGGCATTCGATAAAGAGGCGGTCCACATCGCAGCGGTTGTCCTCCGGCAGCATGCCAAAATCAACCGCCAAGCGCATCAGCGAGAGCAAATTCAAGGCTTCGTTGGAGTTGAGCACATGGGCGTTTTGTAGCACCCCGAAGGCGCGCCCAATCTGGTCGAGCAGACGGGCACGGTTCTCTTCCAAATATTTAAACCGGGCGTTGATCTCGTGATCGATGATCGACTTAAAGACGCTCCTCAGGCGGGACATGATCTGCTCTTCACTCTCGCCCAGCGTTTGCTGATTCGAGATCTGAAAGACATGGCCGGTGGCGTCCGAGCCCTCCCCGAAGAGGCCGCGCACGGTGATCCCCAGTTGGTTGACCGCACGGATGACTTTCTCCATATGATCCGAAATGACCAGGCCTGGCAGGTGCATCATAACAGAGGCACGCAGGGCGGTGCCTAAATTTGTTGGGCAGGCAGTCAAATAACCAAACTCACGGGAAAACGCGATATCCAAAGAGCCCTCCAGGCTGGTGTCGAAGCGGTCGATCTGCTTCCAGACAGAGCGTAGGCTAAAGCCCGTCTTCAGGAACTGAATCCGGAGGTGGTCTTCCTCATTGATCATGACCGAGCAGGTCTGGTCTTTATTAATAAACACAGCCGAGCCCGCCTTCGCTTCGCATAATTCGCGGCTGATTAAATGGCGCTCCACCAGAACCTGCTTTTCCAGGTCCGACAATTCCGACATATCAAAAAAGGCACCCTGCTTTAGTTGCGGCAAATTGGTAATTTGGTCGGCACAGGTGGTCATAATGTCGCTACGCTGCGCCGAACTAGCACGCTCGGGAAAGGGTGTGCCGACCAGGTTTCGGGCCAGACGTACACGAGTGCTGAGCACAACGGGCGAACCTTTTTTTGTGCTTTGAGTCAGCTCGGCGTTATCCGACTTGATGATCGACTCAATCATGAACGCAGTGCCTCCGAATCGGCCGTGTTCATAAAGGCCTGTATTTGATCGCGAAACCTCGCTGCCTCTTCGTAGGCTTCTTCCGCAATGGCGCGCCGCAAGGAGTTTTCCAGCGTTTCCAGCTCGGCGTGGCTGTTTTGACGGGTCAGCGACTGCTCGGGCACCTTACCCTTATGCTGGATGCCCGCGTGCATATCTTCGAGGACGGGGCGTACCAAGGGCGCGAACGTATCGTAGCAGGACGCGCAGCCCAATCGGCCCGTGCGCCGGAAATCCGCCGTGGACAGGCCACACGCCGGGCATTCCAGATGGACCTCGGATTTTTCCACAACGAGGCTTGTTTTACTGAGCAAATCGGCCAGCGAAAAGCCCTCCGGATCGGTCACACCTTTGGCCTGGGCGCAGGCCTCGCACAAATCGACTTTGATAATCTTATTATTAACGATCTGAGTCAGATGGACCGTTGCCGGGTTGTTACAATGACTGCACTTCAGATTTTTTGCCATGGTTATAAAGTAGCGTTCTCTGCGTGTACCGCAAAGCTAAAGCACAATTTGTTAAAAATACTAAAGTAGTGTGCCCTCGACCAACACACGGCGGCGGAAACATTCGAGGAATTTGGCCGTAATCGGCCCGGGCTGGCCGTTGCCAATCATCCGGGCGTCGACCTCAACGATGGGAACAATCTCGGCGGCGGTGCCGGTCAGGAAAAGCTCATCCGCCACCCATACATCGTAGCGGGTCATATTGGCCTCGCGCCAGGGGATGCCCAGCTCATCGGCGATCTCCAGCGCGGTGTCGCGGGTGATCCCCTTGAGTGCACCGGCGCTGGCCGATGGGGTAATCAGCTCACCCTTGTGGATGATAAAGATATTATCCCCGGTGCACTCGGCCACATAGCCCTGGTCATTGAGCATGATGGCCTCATGATAACCGAGATGCTGAGCCTCGATTTTGGCCAGGATATTATTCAAATAATTGAGCGATTTGACTGTGGGCGGCAGTGCGGCCGGGTTACAGCGGCGGGTGGGCACTGTGATGATTGAGAGCCCGTTGTCGTAGAACTCCTTGGGGTAGAGCTGGATGGTATCGGCGATCACGATCAGCTGCGGCGCCTTACAATTCTTGATCGAGAGCCCAAGACTGCCCTCTCCCCGCGTCACGACGAGGCGGATGTAGCCGTCTCGCAGCTTATTGGCCCGACAGGTCTCACAAACAGCGTCGGAGATTTGCTGCCGCGTCCAGGGCATCTTCAGCATGATCGCCTTAGCGGAGTACTCCAAGCGCTCCAGGTGCTCATCCAATTTAAAAACACAGCCTCCATAGAGGCGGATACCCTCAAAAATCCCGTCGCCATACAGGAGCCCGTGATCAAACACGGATACTTTCGCCTCGGCGGCATCCACTAGTCGGTCATTTAAATATATCTTCATCTAAGCCGGAATAATGTCTGTCCTTTAGGCTTTGTCTAGCCCACATCTGTAAGTTTCCGCATCCTGAAAACAAAAAGCCGCCCCCCTTCGGGAGCGGCTTGAAAACAAACAACAAAATTAAACAACACAATGTTTATACGTCTATAGACGGACTCACCCCCATGGCGTTCAAAATAAAATATCTTTTTAAATAAGTTCGTTTTTTTATTCGCCTGCTAATTTTCGCTCGATGGCCGCTTGCATTTCTTTGGCATCCTCCAAGTCGCCCAGGTAGGCCACGAGCGAGTGCAGGTATCGATGGGCGGGAGCGTCGTTTAATAAGTTCTCGAAAAGCGTGCCAAGCGATCGGGCCGCATTAAAATAGGCCGGATTGCAGCGGGACATGCGCAGCAGCAGGATTTCGTAACGGGCCGCGATCAACTCGCGGACTGTTTCCGACTCTCGGTGCCGCCAGAGTGAGCGCAGGTCGACTGTTTGCGCGCCATCGCCCGTCTCCACCGTATTGATCTGTGCCAGCGCCTCCAGCCAGCGCCGGGATGTGCCCATCGCCTCCACCACCTCCAGCTCCCGACTGAGCAAGGTATCCATCTGCGCTGCCCACAAAGGCTCTAGCAAAAGAGGTGTCTCATCCACAAAGCTCGAGCTCCAGGCGATCGTCCAGGGCTCGCCAATATGGACACCAGCCAGCGCTTGCTGAAAAAGTCGCCGGACCAGCCTCGCATCCGAGGGTCGTGACCGGAGAACCTGCAGTGTCCAATAAGATGCTGCCTCGGGGGCCGCCCCATCCGATAAATTCAAGCCGAGTAACCAGTCCAGATCCGGCAAGCCCGCTTCGCGCAATTCCTGCTGAAAATGGCCTATCTTGGCCGGGCGTAGCATGAGGTAGCTCTCCATCCCGAGGGCGGCCACCGGCCACGCACGAATATTGGGCCCGGCCCCGGGGCCATAGTTGTAGACCGAATATTGCAGCAATAAGGCCTTCGACAGTAAATAGCAGGTCCTTTGCAAGGAAAGTGAGTGCTCCCAGCGCAGGTCCAGTTGCACCGCAGCCTGATCTGCCAGAACAATCCGGTGGTCCCCCTCGAAGTCAAACTGAGAGGCGGGCCGCAAACGAACCAGGATCGGCAGCCGATAGTCCAGGCCCTCGCGATCCAAATAGCGCGCGGCCCGTTGCCCGATGTGAGTGCTCAATTCGTTAACATAGTGGACCGAGCGCCGATCCAGGCTAACAATCTCAAAAAAATCATTCCGCGCCGACTGGATGGACTGCGCCGAGAGCCCATACGGCGACCCCGCGACTGAGGCCAGAACCAGCAGCCAGAGCCAAGGCCATGCTTGCAGACAGATTCGGGTTGAGGGCAATGCATGCATAGAGTCAACCCAGACGCGCATTAGCGCAGAGTGAAGACAACCGCCTGCCCCTCCAGCTCAACCGCTGTGGCCCGTTCAAATGCCTGCGACAGGATTGCATACTCCTCGGTCGACTGGAAAGCCTGCCACAAGGCCCCAAGGATTTGCGCTCCCAGTATATCAGGTGCCGGGAGCCGCGCGTTACCGAGGCTGAGCGAATGGACTTGATACCCATCTGGCCCCACATCTCCGATCGCCGTCAATACGTGCTGCTGAGGCTCACCAAAAAAGGAGATCGAGAGCGGCAAGTTCAGATAGAGCCCATGCCCACTGACAATGGCCATATTCGGCACCCCCGGAACGATCAAAAAATTCGACTTGCCAGCATCGGCAGTTGACTCGGTGCCCCTGAAACGGGCCGCTGCCCAGGTATTAATCTCCCCCACACTAAGCCGCACGGTCTGAGGCCCGGGGGTATTCAAAAGCTCACGCTTGGCCTCCCAGGAGCGGGTCTCCGAAAAGGGTCCCGAAATATAATACGCATCTCCCGGCTTGGCGAACTTGGTTTCTCCGGCCTTGGCAACTGTCGCTAGAGCTCTCTCATAGTGGCGCAAGCTCGCATAGGACTCCGCCGGAAAGGTCGCAAGATAAACAAAGCCCAGAATGGCACCGATTAGGGCCATCCACACAGCAAAAAAATAAACCCCGAATAAACTGGGACTGCTTTCTGATTCTAGCGCTGCTGTCATAATTTTTCCTGGATTAAAATGAAACGGATTGCCGGGTCTCCAGGCTGCGATAGCGCAGGCTGGTATACGTAATTAACAGAATGAAACCGGCAAAAAGGGTGAAGCCGTAAAATGGCATCAACCAAACCACCAGCCCAAGAAAGAAAAATACGGGGACGAGCAAACGTGGCAACTCCATCCAGCTCATGCGCAAAATCAGGCCAAAATCCAGCAGATCGCGGAAATTCTTCCGCATATTATAGCGGTAGAGCGCTGAACTGAAGAGAAGCGTGGCCAGCAGGAAGGCCGAGCAAAGGACGGCGTTGCTCAGGGCCGCCAGGCCGACCTGACTCACCAGCCAGCCGACAAGGACCGCCAGCAAAATAGGCAGCAGCCAGAAGGCCAGCCAAACTACAGCGAAGCGCAGCCCATCCATAAAGAGCGCCCGCCAGTCATCCAATAGCCCCCAGGCAGGCAGCACGGGCCGCCCTGAATGCCGCACAGCGCGCGACAAGCGGTAGAGATAGCCAAAGGCAAATATGTTTAAAACCGGGACGAATGCAAGCAGCCCACCCAGCAAAAGCTTTTGCCAGAGACCGGGCTGCTTGAGCAATCCCTGCAAAACTTCTTCAAATATTGGCGTTTCTTTCATAAAGAGTATGCTACAAGCTACTGTAGTGAATCCCTTATTAAAAGAAAAATTGCTGCCCTATCGTCAACAAGTCGAAAACGGCATCGACCAGCTACTGCCCTCGGCTGAGACCCGACCGCCGAGGCTGCACGCCGCGATGCGCTACTCGATGGAGGCAGGCGGCAAGCGTATCCGCCCCATCCTGCTCTTGGCAGCCAGCGAGCTTTTCCCCGCGGTAGCCGAGCCCAGCGCTGCAGCCGTTGCCATCGAGTGCCTCCACACCTACACGCTGATTCACGACGACCTGCCCTGCATCGATGACAGCGCACTGCGCCGGGGCCGCCCCAGCTGCCACGCGCAGTTCGACCAGGCCACCGCTCTGCTGGCCGGCGACGCCCTGCTGACCCTCGCCTTTCAAATACTGGCCCGCGCCTACCGGGAGCATCCGGCACTGGCCACCACCCTGATCAGCGAGCTGGCGGAGGCCAGCGGCAGCCAGCGCCTGATCGGCGGACAGCAGGAAGACATCGAAAACGAGGGTGCGGCGATCGATGCCGGGGCCCTCCAGTATATTCACGAAAACAAGACTGCCGCCCTTTTGACCGCCGCCCTGAAAATGGGCCTCGCCTTCGGCCAGCCCAGCCAGGCGCAAATGCAGCTCGCCCAAGAGGCCGGCTACCACCTCGGCCTCGCCTTCCAGATTGTGGATGACATTCTCGACGCCACCTCCGACCCCGAAACGATGGGCAAACCGGTCGGCCACGACGCAGCCGTCGAAAAGTCAACCTACGTCGCCCTGCACGGAATCGAAGGGGCCCGGCGCGAAGCCCGGCACCACAGCGCTGCCGCCATCACCGCGCTCGAGTCGCTAGGCGGGGCCAACACCCTGCTGATCGAACTGGTCCGCGAATTGGAAAACCGCATCCACTAAATACCCGCAATCACTATGGCTCACATCGGACGCTACAACACACTCACCGTGCTCGAAAAAAGCGACCACGGCCTCTATCTCGATGGCGGAGACCTGGGTAATATCCTCCTGCCCAACCGCTACCTGATGCCCGGGATGAAGCCCGGTTCCGAGGTCGAAGTATTTATTTACAACGACTCAGAAGACCGCCTGGTTGCCACCACCGAAACACCCCTCGCCCAGGCCGGTGAATTCGCCTACCTTGAGGTGGTGAGCGTGCACCCAAGCGCTGGCGCTTTTCTCGACTGGGGACTGAGCAAAGACCTCTTACTCCCCTACCGCGAGCAGGGCGACATCCACTTTCGGGAGGGCGACGGTGCCATTGTCGCCGTCTATGTCGACAGCTACACCAACCGGGTCGTCGCCTCGACCCGCCTACACAACCACCTCCCCCCGGAAAAACCGCCCTATGCGCCCAATGATCCGGTCCACGTACTGATCTATGGCAACTCTCCCCTCGGCTACAAAGCGATTATCAACAAACGCTACCGGGGGCTCCTCTACCACGAAGAGACCGCCGATGTGCTCGAGCCCGGCGACCAGTTTACCGGCTATATAAAGAAGGTCCATAACGACGGCAAGATCGACCTCCGCCGGGACCCCTCCGGCTATAGCCGGGTCGAGGGTCTGAGCGCACAAATCCTCGACCAGCTCAAGGCCGCTGGCGGCCCCCTTCCGTTCAACGATAAAAGCTCGCCCGAGGACATCCGGGCCACCTTCAACACCAGTAAAAAAGCCTTCAAGCAAGCGCTGGGCAAACTCTACAAGCAGCGGCGCATCCTCATTACCGACGAAGGCATCCGGCTAGTCGAT
>REBV01000193.1 GCA_007692545.1 Puniceicoccaceae bacterium | reverse complement strand
CCCCGACCTCTTTTGAGAAAAAACGACCGGGTTTACATTTCGGAAATTCAATTTGGATGCGACTGTATAGGCCGGAGCGTGCGCCGCTTGGTAATCGACGCGGGCAGTCCCACTGATGCGCCCCTCGTGCAGCGCGGCCTCAATTTGGCGCAGCTCCAGCAGGGCTTCGCTGATGCGGGCTTGAGCCGAGATCCGTTCGATGACTTGCCCGGAGGTCAGCGTGAAGCGATCCACCTTGAGACTAGCCTCCCCGTCGAGCCCGGCCCAGGCGGGAGCCACCACTGGAACCGGAGACGGGCGCGGTGCGCTCGGTGGCTGGGTCGATGGACGGCTAGTCGGCGCAGGCGGTGTGGCCACTGTCGAAGTCGTCGGAGTCGTCGGCTCCAATGCGGCGAGCAATTGCTCCAAATCTCGCTGCAAAATTCCGGACGAGACCAAATCAAGCTTAAAGGGTAAAGGCTGCTTTTCCGGGTGCACCTGCCCGGCCAGTTGCACACTCGTGCTGGGGCGGCTCTCCGAGCCAACCTGGAAGTTGGCCCCGAGGCTGTAGGCGCCGCCACCGGACTCTTTGAGTTGGGCGGAGAGTCGATAGTCCTGCTGTGCTCCGGGCTGACTGCGCGTCCGCAACCCACTGATGGTCGCCTGCAATCGAGCCGGGTACCCGGCCGCTTCGTCGATCTGAAGATTGAGCCGGAGCTGCCCCGCCAGAATGCTGGCCTTGCCCACCAGTGCCGGCTGCTGGAGTAATTCAGCCAGCCCGATTTGCAAGTTTGCTGTGGTCTGCAAGCCTGCAAAGATCGAGTCGCTATCCGACGCTTGCTTCGAGCCACTCACCTCACCACGAATGAACGGACCATAACGATCCGCCAATTCGAGGCCGCTCAAGTCGAAATGAAGCGTCTGCTCCGAGTCCACCCGAATGCGCGGTGCCACCTTCAGCGTGACTGTATTCAACAGCAGGTCCCCGTCTTGACGAAGCGACCAGGGGCCCCAGTCCAGTGCCTGCTGGATTTGCACTTCAAGGCTGCCGTCGCTTTCGCCCAGCAACAGCACTTGCGCCGAGAGGGGCGCACCACTCAGTTCGAGGCCGTTGCCCAGCCAGGGGTTGATCCAGACCATGGGCAGATCGTGCAATTTCGCTGTCATCAGCCGTCCGGTGAACTGCTGCTGAGCCCCCAGCGTGAGCGCTTGCTCCAATTTAACGGACGCCATCAGCTGGTCTTCACTGGCCAGGTCGAGGTCCGCCCGATTCAAGGTCAGGACCGAGCCGCGGGCGGTAGCCGAAAAATCGGCACTCAGCGATAAAGCACGCATAGCGACAAGCTCAGGCACGAAGATACCCGGCTCGGGCAGATCGGCCTGAATCGAAAATGAAAGTTTTGCCCGCTCGGCAAAAGCGTCGACCTCCAAACTGAGTTTCTTTGAAGCGGTCAACAGCCGGGCCCCACTGGCATCACTCCCCGAAGTATCCGAAACCAGTTGCAAATACTCAAAGCCGCCCCGCGTGTTTTGTTTGAACTCTAAACGAGCCTCCGAGGAGAAGTCTTTGAGTCCACCTTGCAAAGCTTCCTGTGATTCCAGGCGCAGCGACGCTCTCAACTCCGATTCCAAGCCAGGCGCAATTGGCCCTGACACTAGATCAAAAGCATAGCGGTTTTTGTGGGCGTCGATAATCGCGCCGCCCAAATTGATCGAGTCAATATCCAGCAGCCAATCCAGTTGGCCGAGCGCATAGAGCACATCGATCGGCGCACCGGATGCCGGAGCCGGCTCCAGCGGCACTTCAGACTTCCGGTCGACCGGGCTGACCTGAGTGTCGGCTTCCGTATCGCGGGGCGGCACCGGACGGGAAACCGCCTCTGTGGCGGCCGGCATTCTCACCAGCAGCCCCTCGACTTCAAGCCCCCTCAGCCGAACAGTCTGATCAAAGAAGGCCGCGAGCGGAGAGAAGCCGGACTCCATGCGTCCGATCTGTAAACGACTCCCATCGGGCGAGCGCACATCCAAGTCGCGCAAAACCAGGCGGGAGGTCGTGATATGGACATAGCCTAGCGTGCTGCCCGCAGGCAGTTGCGATTTGATAAACTTTTTCTGAACCCCGGGCCGCGTTATCGTGAAATAAGCGGCAGCCAAAAGCAGGACCAGCAGGAGAAAGAGAGCGAGCAGTAGGCGAACGAGGGTTTTCATAGGTTAAGACTTGGACATCAGCTTTTCGAATCCGTTGCTTCAATTGGATTTTGATCAAGAGTATAAAAGAATATCGCATTTAAGGCAAGGGCATGGCCGATCTTGAATTCGCGAGCCCACTGCAGAACGGTGGCTTCGGGCAGTGGACGCACTTCAATCTCCTCATGCTCATCCCAGTCGGTGCCAGCGGCATGGGGCTCGGCATCCTCCGCCAATACTATATGGCAGAAGTTATTCATAATCGCCGGATTGGGGCGGGCGTGACCAATGATACGCCCCGACCGGGCGGTGTAGCCCGTCTCTTCACGCAGTTCGCGCAGACCAGCCGTCACCGGGTCCTCGCCCGCGTCCATGACGCCACCGGGCAACTCCCAGGAGAGCGCATCCGACCCATAACGAAACTGGCGCACCAGCAGAATGTCGCCCGCTTTGGTGCGCGCGACAACCAGTACCCAATCCCTCGAATTGATATAATAAAAATCGCCCTCCTGGCCACTCTCGGGGTGGCGGTAGCGCCGTTCACGCAACTCCCAGACACGACAATCCGCCAGTAAGCGATCACCCTGCATCTGCCAACAAACAGGGGTCTTTGGCGAGGTGTCAGCGGCAGGATCGGAACTGGAGCGATCCGTCATTTGATTAAGGGAGTCTGATCACTTGCCCGATCTGTAAGCGCCGGGTATCGACATCGGGGTTGGCCTCAATCAATGCGTTTAAACTGATGCCTTTCTGACTCGCAATTTTTGCAAAGGTATCTCCGGACTGGATCGTATAGCTGCGAGCTTGTGCGGGACCGTCGCTGCCCGATCCGCTGCTCCCGCCCGACAACTCCGGGCGAGACGCCACCCCGCTGCCGGAAGGACTCGTGCCGGCGGCCGGCGCCGATGCGCTGGAGGCCGCTGCGGGCCGTGGCCCGGCGGCCAATTCCTTCATTTTCTCGGCCAAATTTACAATCTCATCGCGGTTCGACTTCACCGCCGCAGTGACCTGCCGGACCGATTGCTCGCTTTGTGAGCCGTAAATACGAAGCCGATCCACCGTTTTGGCCAGTTCCTCACTGCGGGCCGAAACCTCCGTGAGTCGCGTCTCAATAGAAGACAGCTGCTGCTCCAAACGAGCCGCCGAGCTAGTGCCCGCATCGACTGAGTCGGTCAAGGGCGAGAGTTGCTGGCTCGCGTTAATGCCGAAATACAAGCCCGTACCACCCAGCACAATGGCCAGTAGTGCGAGTGCGATTGGGAGCATCGAGACGCTTGAGGATGATTCGAATTCTTCTTCCATAAATCCGCCACCTTAAGAGCTTTCCGGCATCTGGCAAGCCAGTGTTCACAGAGCAGAGTTTTCTAGCCGCAATAAAATCCGTCAGCGGGAATGGATCTCCTCAATTTTATTTTGGAGTGTGGATAAAAACTGCTCCCTCGCTTCCTGTGCCACCCAATGATGGCGGATCACAGCAAACACCGATCCATCCTTGAGATGTAAGATCGTGACACTTTCCTTACCGCGTATGAGGAAACCGACAACAAACGAGGCGATACATCCACCAACAAACAGACCTGTCAATACATGCCCCAACATGCCCTCCGCGGGGTATCCAAACCACAGTAATAACAAGAAAATGAATCCGATGGTGAAATAAGGGAGCTTCCCCTCGTTTTTTTGCTCAGCAGATCCAAAATCGGGGTCCAGGTTAGCCACATCCGTGGCTCTCTCGCCGTTTTCTTTGCTTAAAGACCACGAATGAACGATTCGATCTTCATCCAACTCCAGACAATCATGTTGCTTACCTCGCTTTTGCATTAATTTCATTTCCCAAAAACCGTGAATCACCAGCAAGCAGCCAGCGAGACTAAATTTATTCGAATTCTCGCCCAGGCTTAATTTTTCTCACCCCCTGTCTTGCCAGCCGGATGGCTTCGCTCTTTGCTCGCTTGCCATGATCAAGCCGAGTGACCCCAAAAACCGCTGGAAGCGTAATGTTGCGCTTCTCTTCGGTGCTGCCTTACTTTCTGCCGGCTTCGTCTTAACACTCTGGCTAAGCCACCCGAGCGTGGACTACTGGCTGGAGCAAGTTGTGCTGGGGCGGGCCTACCTCGAAGCCCGCCCATGGGCTCTTTTTCTTGTTTTGGCCACTCTGCCGGGGCTCGGCGTCCCCAGTAGCCCGCTCATCATTCTTTTCGGTGCCGTGCTGGGGCCGCGATTCGGCCTGCCACTCACGGTCGTTATGTCGATCACCGCCCAGTCGATCTGCACGATCTGGACCTATGCCCTGGCAGCCGGGCCGCTGCGTCAGTTCTTGCTCCAGACTTTTTTCCGAAATCGCCCATTACCCGAAATCAGCTCGGGCAATGCGGTGCGGCTGGGCCTGATTCTCCGCCTGACGCCCGGAGTTCCCTACGCGCTGCAAAACATTGTTCTGGGGCTGGTCGGCATGCGCTTTCGCCCCTATCTACTGGTCTCCATCCCCACCATAGCACTCTGGAACCTCGGCTTTGTTGTGACGGGCGGAGCCATTTTTGAGGGGCGCTTCGGCTTGGCCCTGACCGGATTGGCCATCATCATTGCACTTGTCCTGGCGACCCGTATGCTCAACCAAAAATATAAAAACCATGCTCGATGATCTACTGACGCCCTCGCCCGAAGAAATCCTCAAAGTCACTGCGCTGACCCGCCTGATCAAAGGCCAGTTGGAGGAGAATTTTGCGCGCGTCTGGGTGCAGGGGGAAATCTCCAACCTGCGCCGACAAAGTTCCGGGCACGTCTATTTTTCTTTAAAGGACGACCGGAGCCAGTTGCCGTGCGCCCTCTTCGCGCGGGATGCAGCCCGACAGTCCTTCGAGCTGGAAGATGGCATGGAAGTGCTCCTCCTCGGAGACATTTCTGTCTTTGAGCCGCATGGCCGCTACCAACTCATTGCCAAGGTGGCCATCCAAAGCGGTGCGGGCCGACTGCAAATGGAGTTTGAGCGCTTGAAGCGCAAACTGGCGGGCGAGGGACTGTTCGAGGCAGCCCGCAAAAAGCAACTGCCGGCAATGCCCCGGCGTATCGCTGTCATCACTTCGCCAACCGGGGCGGCGGTGCGCGACTTTCTCCGCATCCTCCACCGCCGCGGGTTCTGCTGCGAAGTCGTTCTATTCCCCGCCAGAGTCCAGGGCCAGGGCGCTGCCGGAGAAATCATCTCTATGCTGCAACAGGCCCAGGCCAGCGATGGCTTCGACCTCATCGTGCTCGCCCGGGGCGGCGGCAGCATCGAGGATCTGTGGGCTTTCAACGAGGAATCCCTGGCTCGTGCCGTGGCCGCCTGCCCACTGCCGACAATTTCTGCCATTGGCCACGAAATCGATACAGTTTTAACCGACTACGCCGCGGACCGACGGGCAGAAACCCCCTCGGGGGCGGCCGAGCTCATCTCCTCGCTCTTTCTGGACACGGTGCAGCGGATGGAAGTGGCTGGGGAATCGCTGACGGCTTCGATGGTCCGCTTCCTCTCAGACCAGCAAACCATCCTGCGGGATTTACTGGCGCGCATGCGCATTATTGCACCGGAAAGACGGGTGCAGCACTTTGGCATGCAAATAGATGATCTCGAAAACCAACTCAAACGCAGCCTCTCCAAGCGGTTGACTGAAAGCGAACGGGCGCTGGGCCAAATGGCGCAAAGAATCGCTGAACAACACCCGAAGGCCCGGATTGCCATCGCCCGGCAACACCTGGAGACGGCCTCCCATCGACTACAACGCGGGACCCGACTAAGCGCCGACCGTAAAAAAGACTCGCTGCACTACCTGCAGCAACGTTTGGCCAACGGTAGCCTGCAGGCCACGTTGAAGCGTGGCTTTGCCATTCTACTAAGCAGCGATGGGCGCATACTGGAGCGCTCCCAGGAGGCCCTCAAGGAAGACCGGATAAAAGCCCGACTCCAGGATGGAGAAATTGCACTCCGGGTCGACCAGGCAGAAAATCCCCCTGCCAAATAAGGCATTCAGCGGATAAAGCACCGTTTCCAAACAATTGTTTATTTATTTTTCAATTCTTAGGAACTTCTGTCGCTTTGCCATGTTCTTATAGATCACTGGTGTTTTCCAGTGAGTTAGTTAGGGTAATTAGGTTAGTGATAGACCCGCTTCCATTAATTTGGGAGCGGGTCTTAACGTTTATGACTAGTTAGAAAAAAGGCGAGAGATTAGCTTTGCTTTTAGCTGAAAAAATGCACACTCATAAGAATCATCGACAATGAGTGACGCTTCCCAAGAAAACCCTCAAAAAAGGCTCCGGCTCGCCAGAGATCTAAACCCTCAAACCGAGGCCACCCAAGACAAGCTTGAGGACGAAGCTGTGGCGAATCCGGAGAAAAAAAAGCTAACTCTCAAGCTGAATAAATCATCCGCTCAGGCGCAGCATGAGATTCCAGCCGATGAAAGGCGATTTACCGAAGAGGCTGAAGATGCGCGTCCAGTAGACAGCCAGACTCCGACCAACCCAATTCCGGGAGCAGTGCAACATGTTCCGGAACAGGTTAACGGCCCAGTAGATCGCTTGAAACCAGCCAATGAAAAGCAAACTCACAGCCTGCTGCCCAGTGTTATCGTCATCCTGCTGCTGTTCCTGATTTTAGCGGGAGCTGGCTATGGCCTTTGGAAAGTGCTACTGGCAGAGAGTGAAACTGACGGAAGCATGACCAGGCCAAGCACATCGCAAGAGTCGTCTCCTGCCAGCACCGGTTCGGCTCCGTCAGTCCTGGAAAAGGATGCCGGCACTGGCAAATCCAGTCATCCAATCCAGCGCGCTAAAGAAACCATCGCTAAGATAGAGCCACTTGAAATTAGCGCTTTGTCAGCTGCCGACACGATAGAGAAGACCGCTGCCGAAGCTGAAGCTGAAAATGCTGGAGTGAATGTTACTGATCAAACTACGGATGATTTGTCTATTGATCTGATCGACACCGCACAGACCGCTGAGAAAACAGCTGCCATCGAGTCGACCAAGGCGAGTGTGACCCAGTATCTCGGCTCAGTTCACATTGGAGGCATGCGCCAGGGGGCCCGACCTATGGTTCTAATCGACGGACGCACCTACCATGCAGGCGAGGTCGTGCGGAGCGAATACGGTCTAAAATTTGATGGAATACGCGACGGCAAACTGGCTTTTATTGACCAGAACAATGTTATGTATCTTAAAAGCTTCTGATTGCACTCTCGCAAAAAGGTATTACAACTGAACTTAATTATGAAAGCTACACTCCTCACACTCGCCGCATTATGCGCCCTTATTCTGTCTGGTTGCACGACTCCCGTCGCGATCGACCCTATGACGGGTGAAGATCAAGTCGCTGAATACCGCGCTGGATATTTTTATGCTCCGCTCGATGCGTCGATCGGGCATGTATTTAAAACCGCCATCCGCGAGCTCGATAATATGGGCTACTTCCGCACAGGTGAATTGCACAGAAAAACAGAGATAACGATCTATGCCCGCAAAGTCGGAGACCAACCCGTTAGCCTACGCGCCACGCAAATGGAGGATGGCCGATCGCAAGTCCGTATTCGTGTAGGCAGGCTGGGCAATCTGGCCGAGTCGCAAAACATCTTCGCGCGCGTTCGCGATGCGCTCTAATTAAGCTTTTGGTCAGATAGAAAAACCGCCCTCCGCCCGGAGCGGCGGTTTTCTTTTTTCAGACGCTACACGGCCATTCAAATAATGCAGAAAAAGATTTCTATACTCGGTGTCGGCAGCCCAATCGTCGATGCCATCGCAATGGTCGATGATGATTTTGTCGCGCAAGTCGATGGAGACAAAGGTGGCATGGTACTCGTCGACGCAGTCACGATCATCAAGCTACTGGAAAGCTTGCCTAAGCCCGCCATGAACGCCCCCGGCGGTTCGGCCGGGAATACTCTCTTTGCGCTCGCCCGCATGGGCCGCTCAGCAAGCTTTGTCGGTAAAACCGGTAATTGTACACTGGGCAGCTTTTACCGCGACACCTTCGCCCGGCTCGGCGGAGACGCTTCACGCTTTAAGATCGGCCAAATTCCCAATGGACGCTGCCTTTCACTTGTCACGCCCGACGGCGAGCGCACCATGCGGACCGACCTGGGCGCAGCCATGACCATGACCCCGGAAGAAATTTCATCGGCTGACTTCGAAAACTGCGCCCATGCTCACATCGAGGGCTACCTTCTTTTCAACGAGACGCTCATGCGTAAAGTCCTCGACTCCGCCAAAGGAGCCGGGTGCACCATCAGCCTGGACCTTGCCTGCTTTGAAGTGGTCAACGCAGCCAAAACCATTCTCCCTCAGATCCTGCGCGATTACGTAGATATTGTCTTTGCCAACGAGGAGGAAGGCGCAGCTTTTACCGGGATTCATGACGATTACCCGGCCATGGCGCGGCAACTGGCTGAGCTGACCGATATTGCCGCCATCAAAGTCGGTGCCCACGGCTCCTACATCGCACAAGCAGGTAAGGTTGAAAAAATCGAGCCCATGCATGCAGCCAAAGTCATCGATACGACCGGTGCCGGTGATTTGTGGGCCGCTGGCTTTCTCTATGGTTGGTCGAAGAACCGCTCGCTCACAGAATGTGGCGAAATTGGCTCCATTCTAGGAGCCGCTGTTGTTCAAGAGCAGGGCAGCGTTCTACCCGAACATGTCTGGGACGATATTCTCAGCGCACTTTAAAAAACCTCAATACGATGACCACCGATCAAATCACAGAACTCGTCGTCGATATTGCGAAGCGCGCACGGGCCGCCTCGCTCGAATTGGCCGCCCTGCCCACTACCCAAAAAAATCAGTTTCTACATGATCTGGCCGAACGCCTGCTCGCCGAAACCGATTCAATTCTGGTGGCCAACTCTCTCGACTTACAGACAGCTCAATCACTCGACCTATCCGGCCCCATGACGGAGCGACTCACCTTTACTCCGGAGCGCATCGCTGCAATGGCCGAAGGCGTCCGCCAAGTCGCAGCACTACCCGACCCCGTCGGTGTGGAAATTGAGCGGCTATCGCCTCCCAGAGGTTTTGATTTAAGAAAAATCCGGGTCCCGATCGGAGTGATCGGGATCATCTACGAATCGCGCCCCAACGTCACGATCGATTGTGCTGTGCTCTGCCTCAAATCAGGTAACGCCGCTATTCTACGCGGAGGCAAAGAAGCCTTCCATACGAATATGAAACTGGCCTCGATCATTCAAGAGTCTCTCTTGGCTAACGGGATTCATCAGGACGCAGTTCAATTTATCCCCACCACCGACCGCTGGGCACTCAATGTTTTGCTCAAACAGGACGATACGATCCACTGCATCATCCCTCGGGGCGGTGAGAGCTTGATACGCTTTACCGTCGAGAATAGCCGTATTCCCGTCATTAAGCACTACACTGGAGTTTGCTCCGTTTACATCGATGCCGCAGCTGACCCGAATATGGCTGAGGGTATACTAATCAACTCCAAATGTCAGCGCCCCAGCGTATGCAATGCCGCTGAAAATCTCATTGTCCACCAAGATGCAACTGCCCAATTGCCCCGACTTGCCAAAGCACTCCATGATCGCGGAGTCGAACTACGCGTTGACCAACATGCCAAGGCCTTGCTCACGGGATGCGGACTGCCCTTGGTCGATGCCACCCCGGCAGACTTTGCCACGGAATATACCGACCTGATCATTTCAATCGCAGTGGTGCCCGACTTAAAAGCGGCCATCGACTTCATTAATCTCAACAGCTCGGGACATACCGAGAGCATCGTCACAGAAGACGCCGAAGCAGCCCACAAGTTTCTCACCGAGGTTGATGCCGCGTCCGTCTTTCATAATGCCTCGACTCGTTTTTCCGATGGATTTGAGTTTGGGCTTGGAGCGGAAATCGGTATATCCACTGACCGGCTACATGCCCGTGGCCCCATGGGCCTGAACGAACTCTGTAGCTATAAATATGTAATCCACGGAACTGGAGAAATCCGTAGCTAGTAATCGACGATGTCACGCCCTCTTTTATCCGACCGGATACGGCTGTTACTCATCATTAGCCTAGTCTATCTTGTTGCCTGGTTTACTCATTACAGCAAAATTCCTGCTGGGCAGTATCCAATAGATGAAGTCAGAGCGACACTCGATACCGCTCGAGCCCTGGCCGAAGGTCTGTTCGATAGTCAATCAAATGCTGAAGGCTATTCACTGTATACCTACATCCTGTCAATTTTAGCCCGTTTTTTCGATACGGAGACGGGTCTAGTCGCTGCCGCCCGTGGCTTGAACGCGCTGGCTCTCATGTCCGCCATAGCTTTGGGCGCGTCTGCCGCACGACGCTACTGGCAAAGCAAGCGAGCCGCTTGGATAGCCGGTCTACTCATTGGGCTCAACCCGGTGCTGATATTCTGGGCCGGAGAAGTTAGCCCGGCACTGCTTGCTACCGCCGCACTGAGCCTGGCTCTGGCTTACCTACTGCGCTGGCTGCGCAACGCCAGAACACGCTATAGTTTTTTTATTAGCACTGGTCTAGCCGCCGCCTCCGCCTTGCAAACGAGCCTCTTACCGCTCGCCTTGCTCTGGCCAGCACTGGCTTTTTTCTACCCTCTGCACCAGCGCTTACAACATCTTTACCTATCTTTGCTCCCGATCGCACTGTTCACCGGAATTTATTTTGCCTCAAACCTAACACTACACCCCCCCTGGCAATGGTCTACCGAAAACCTCGGAGCCGGCGCTTACTCTGCACTGGCCAGTCCAGAGCTTTTTGAAAGCAAAAATTTCGCATTCTACCGTCAGTTACATCCTCTCTTATTGTTGAATCCGATTCATTGGGGCCTGCTTTTTATTTTAGCCAGTGCTGGGTTCTATGCCCACTTCAGGCAGCGTGAAACCAGCCCGAGCCTATACATATCCGTCGCAATACTATTCATCTTCGCCCTCAGTTTTGCCAGCAACGAAGGTGGGAGCCAGTCACGCGCGACTATGATTCCCCTGCTGGCGATTCTGGCTGCAGGATCCTATCAAATGCCAAAAATATGGCGACGGGCGAAAAGGCCAAGACGACGTCTCATTCTAACCGCCGGCTTGCTCTTGGCCGGCTTCAGCTATGCACCCTATTTTTACGGCGATTCGTCACAGAGTTGGGAAAGAGACTACGCCCACATGGCACGTGCTCATTTAGAATTTGGTCAGAATGAACACGCTATAAATTGGGCAGAAAAAACGCTAAAGCTCAATCCCGAGCGTGCCGACATGCACGCAATTCTGGTCATCGCGGAGTTTAATCACTGGGCTCTTGATAGTGTCCCCAGAAGCCTTTCGGCCGAGAGCGCACGAGCCTTGCTCGAATCCAGTAAAAGCGCCCAATCCGACAGCACTATCCGAACGATTCAAGCTATCTATCAACATAAACTACGCGACAGCAAACAGGCCTTCGCAACTTGGCAAGCAGAACGACAGCACAATCCCCTGGCTCTGCTTTGTCTCTATTGGACAGGCCAAGCCTCTCGTGCCGAAGTGAGCGACCTAAGTGCTTTTGCCGGCCACCGCTACTTCGAACTCTTACAATCCGCAGTCCAGGTCGACCGTAATGCACTTGCCTACGGAGATCTCGAAAGCTTGATCGACAATCTTTTAGCCTTCGCGTATTAAGTCAAAAAAGGCTCTGCCTCAAAGCCTCATTACGCTTGTCCCCTTGTCATGCTAAGACTTTTTGCCAGGCCGGTTGTGCGCTGCCTTTTGCTGGAAGACCTTCTTGCGACGCTCCGGATGTTTCGTGTCCATTTTAGCGGCATCAGGCCCCATCTTTTTCAAACGTGCTTTATTCTGAATGGTATCGCTATGGCGGGGTGCCAAATCGCCCTCACCTTCTTCATAGCGCCGCTCTTTACCCACTAGGTCGAAGCGAACCGGACAGCCACCCAGGCGGAAATCGTGAATAATCGCCTTCTCCAAATAGCGGCGATAACCCGGGTCCAGGCGCTCGACGCGATTACAAAAGAAGCGAATACGTAAGGGGCGCGAACCGGTCTGCACGGCATAAAAAACTTTAAAGCGCTTGGTCCCAACGATCTTGGGCGCCCGTGCCTCAAACAGTTTCTGAACCAGGTTATTAAGCCGTCCGGTGGGCAGCTTCATATCCAGCGTAGCCTGCAGCGCAGCCGCACTTTCCAACATCGATTCAATCTCAAAGCCACTCATCG
>REBV01000002.1 GCA_007692545.1 Puniceicoccaceae bacterium | reverse complement strand
GTAGAAGCCGTACATGGGGGCGGTCATCATCATTAAAGTGATCGGATCCCCACCGGGGGTGACAAGCGCGGAGAAGATGGCCAGGCCGAGAAAAACGTGGCGACGGAAGCGCCGAAGCATCGTGGTTGAAACGATTTCCAGGTAAACAAGCAGAATGATCACCATCGGGAACTGAAAGAAGAACCCCATCGCAAGGGAGAACCAAACCACCAAGCTGTAGTAGTCGGACGCCGCCCATAAGAGATCAAAGCCAAAGAACTCGTTGATCTTGACCGAAAAGGTTAGGGTCATCGGGAGCACCAAAAAAAAGGAAAACAAGACGCCGAGCACAAACAGCAAGCAAGTCGCCACACAACAGGGACGCACCACCCGCAGTTCCCGCTCGTTCAGTGCCGGACCAACAAATCTGGCCATCATGTAGATGATAAAAGGCAGAGACATGAGCAGACCGCCAAGAAAGACCACTTGAATCAGAACGGAGAAAACCCCCATCGGGCTGTAGGTGATGAGGTTTTGGCTCGCCAACTCTGCCGAGCCATAAGCCCGATTGAGCGGGTACTGGAATCCTCTGGAGATAGGCCCAATAAAAACACCGACCAAAATTGCGCCACCGGCAAATGCGCTGAGGCAGTAAATAATAGTCCAGCGAAAAGCCTCGAGATGATCCAAGAACGACATCGTCAAGGCTGGTTCGTCTTGTCCGTCTTCAGGAAACATTTCCTGATCCGAATTTTCTTCCATGTGGCTACGCATAATCGTTTGTGCTCGCATTCATCACTGCAAATACGGCGCAGGCAACTGCAAAAAAGCAAGTTCGCTCCGTTCGAGAGGTCCTTTATTTAAGCGATATCGAAACCCGAAAGCGGTCAATCTCCCGGGGCGCAACGAGGTGCAGACCCTTTCCGTGCTCGGGGCTATTCGGCGGTCCCATCCACGGTTCAACGCAGTAAAATGGACTTGTTTCGCTTTCTGTCCAGGTAACCACAGCCGTCCAAGGGTGCGGCGGATTCGGCTGCTCGATGCGGATGTTCAAATCCTGTCCATCACAGAACGGACCAAAACACACTGTGGCATCCTTCAATCCAGTATGAATCCGATCACTCAAGTCGGCTTCGTCAAAGCGTCCGACTGTGGACGGAGCATTTTGCTCGATAAGCGCTCCATCTGTCCCGTGTTTAAAAGCGCTTGCCGCATCGATTTGATACCTAAAATCTCTCCGCTTTACCGCTGGCATAGCAAAGTAAAAATGATGCCCAGCGCTCCATGGAATCGGCACTTCATCCTGATTTTCCAGCTCGAACTCGACCTCGAGCCCAGACTCAAAAAAGCGGTAGTGAACGGTAAAGCGATACGCATAAGGGTATGCGGCCTGACAATCTGAACCGGGCAAAAAGCGGGCTGAAAAACCTTCTTCGCTAATCGACACCAGTTCAAAATCGCCGTTACGGGCATACCCGTGTACCTGCATCGGACGGCGCACACCATCGGATGCCTTCCAGAAGCCGAGCTCCTTCTCACAAAAAGTGCGGGCACTGAAAGGGAAAAGTACGGGATTTCCGCCACGCACTTTGCCAATCGTTTTTCGGTCGAGCGGAGCTGAAGCAGGCCAAGTAATGAGTTCACAGGTTTCCTCTTTATTGTTGGTATGGTGCCAGCTCATCAAACGGGCACCGCACTCGGGATAGGCTAAGAAGCGTGACTTACCGACTGTAAAAACGCGTAGGTTGAGACCATCTTTGGATACTGTTTTCATGCTTATTTGAGATTATTCGCTAAATCCGAAAACACCGCCTAGCCCCTCAGCAGGTAGGTACGCAGAGCGCGGGCGGCAGCGGCGCGATGGCTCAGCTGTTGCTTGGTGGCCTCCCCGAGAACGCCAAATGAAGCGCGATGCCCTTCCGGTACAAATACTGGATCGTAGCCAAATCCGGAAGCCCCGGTGGCGGCGGTTGCGATGTGTCCACGGCAGTCGCCTTCAAAGTCGACGGCCGGCCCCTCAGGTGGAAGTAGGCAAAGTACGCAGCGGAAGCGGGCATTTCGCCCGTCGGGCTCGGGCTGCGCATTCAACGCGTTGAGGAGTTTGGTTACATTTTCGGTGTCGCTCGCGGATTCTCCCGCATATCGGGCGGAGCGCACACCGGGTTGCCCACCGAGCGCATCGACTTCCAACCCGGAGTCATCCGCCAATACCCAAGCAGAAGGTGGTACCAAAGGCCGGAGCGCAGCCGCTTTGAGCAAGGCGTTAGCAGCAAAGGTCTCGCCATCTTCAACCACCCTGGGCATGCCGCCACAAACGGCGGCTGAGTGCAAAGTGATCGGACAGTCGCGCAGAAGCCCCCGCAGTTCGTCGACTTTATGTTCGTTGCCAGTGGCGAGGTAGAGGTCAATACGAGAGGCCATCAGTTAGAGCTTTTTCGAATTTTTCAGTGTAGGAAAGGTACCGAGGGTGCGAACGTCTTTCCCAAAGACCGCATGATCCACTTCGTCGAGCTGGAGCGCTTCGTCCATTGTCAGAGGTAGCCGATACCCTTGCACG
>REBV01000237.1 GCA_007692545.1 Puniceicoccaceae bacterium | reverse complement strand
CATCCTTGAAGAGCTCAGCGATGGTGGTTTGGTAGGGGTTGTCTTCGAAGTTGCGCTTCTCAGACTTCTGCCCAAATAACTGTCGCTTAAACCAATCGAGTTGCTGTTGCAGTGATTGAAACTGCTGTGTCAGAGCTGCAGTTTGCCGATCTTTTTCCTGCAATAAAGCCACCATCTGCTCTACGGAAAGAGCAGAATAATCGATCGATTCTGAGTGGCTTTTGGCTTGCGATTTCATGGGGTGGATTATACCGCTTTTGCCATCACTTTGGCATGACTATAGCGCTTATATTGAGTTATTTTTTGCGTATCAATGCCACTGATAATCATCTGCAATTCCGTCCAGCTGATCGCAAGTTTATCGCCCTGATTCGCGTTAAAATGAAACTGCCCTTGCTCCAGACGCTTCATCCAAATGCAGTAGCCGCTTCCATCAAAGTGCAATAACTTGATGTGCGTGCGTCGCCGATTAATGAAGACGAAAGCATGGCCTGTGAGCGGGTTCTCTATGAGCTTATTTCTCACCAGTGCAGACAAACCATTAAAGGACTTGCGCATGTCCGTAGGCTGCGTGTAGAGCCAGATTTTGACATTGGCCTCTGCGAAGAACATCTCAAGCGATCCGAACTCGCAGCACTCGACCGTGGCCGAGCTCTAACTCGACATCCCACAGCTGGTGCGATGTGCCGACTGAAGGCGGTGCAATCTCGATAAAAGCTTCTTCGTGCCTAGGCTGTGAACAGCGCTCCTGCTCGAATCTCCGCTGCCACTTGTACAAACCACTGCCGGCGATGCCCCACTGCATACAAAACTCGGCTCGGGTCAGGTTGCTACGCTGATAGGCTTCAACGATCTCTCTCCATTGATCGGCTGTGCGGTAGGCGCGTTTCGGCTTGGTCGCTGCCTGAGCGTCGGGTGAGGCTATAGGTCTGGCTTTTCGCTGGGGCATGATGGGCACTCCTATTTGTGAAAGAAGTGGCCAGCTTAGCGGGGCTAGAAGTGCGACGGAAGAACGGTCTAGAATGAACGGTTACGTCCGAATGGGGCCGTTTGCCCCGCTTGATTCCGATCACTGCCAAGTCGTACTGGGTGCGAAATCGGGCGCCGACCACGGTTTTACCGATCAGGTCTGAGCCGTCCGGGATAATCAACTCGGCCATGCCGATGGCCTGGGACTGGTCGGTAAGGTAGTGGCTCGAGAAGGGCAGTTCTTGCAAAACCTGCACGCACGTCATCCGTGAAGATAAAGGCGGACTGGTTGTTCATTAAGGGAGGGCAACGAAGAGATCGGAAAGAGCTGAAGGCTCCGCAGCACCGAAAAAAGTGGGCATAAAGGTGCTGCCTAAAGGCCCATCCCCCACTCTGTCAGCCTAGTTCCACGGCCATTGCCTGAGAAAAGCGCCAAAGGCAATGGGTGGCCTGAATGCAGAAAATGCAGGAGCACTTTTTAGCGAGTAGGCTACCTGGCTATTATTAGTTCCCCCAGGTTCACGATTGACCATCGTATGTAGTGGGGAGTTTAGCTTACAATGCCGGATTTGCTATATAGCCTGTTCCTCCCAGCACAATATCATTCACTCCATCACCATTTAGGTCTATTATTGAAATTGCTCGATTTTCTCTGATGCGATTACTGGTCAATTCGTAGCTATTAACGACTGGGTTCAGTGCATAATTTTCCACTACAATTACTTGATTCTCAAATACAATTACTAGGTCTTCGGAATCGTCGCTATCGTATTGGATTAAGGTGCTGCTGGAAATTGGTTGGGATGCCGTGCTAGTCCTATCCAGCAGCATGATGGGTTCGCTAAAGGAGACTTCGCCATCAATTTTATGTATCTGCCTTAGGTATGCGGCCCCTTCGACCGAATTGAAATAGAGAGCGAATAACTGATTTTTCCCGTCTTTGCCTTGGGAGTTGAATATCTGACTAATCAGATAGGTGTCATTTTCTTCAAACGGAATTGGATCGCCGTTGTTAAATAAATAGAGTAAGCCACCAATGCTAATAATTAATTCGTCATAACCATTGGACAGTCCGGGCGCGGCTATAACTACATGGGCTTGAGTGTCGGGGTCCTCTGGAGTGTATAGAGCTACGGGGTGCGAATAACGCCCGGCACTATCCTTCTGCCAGTAGTAAATGCGGTTACTGCACTCGTGACTTGAGATTAGCTCAAATTCATCGTTGTTGGCGATGTTTGCCATCGTAAAAGAGCTATGGCCAAAGTTTTTTTCGCATGAAAAAATAATGGGTTCTGGAGAAGCGTCCAATAATCCGTCTTTAGTGGTTTCCCAAATTGAAAAGTCAATCATTCCAGGAGATTCGCCGGGTAATTTGGCTACAAATTTTGGAAAAGAGTTCTTGTCTTTCTGAAACCAGGAGTAGAATTCGACGAAAGGTATGCTCCCGAGTATTTTGGTGAGCTGGCCTGTAGGGTGAGTATGATTGACTTGGATCGTGTTGTCTTCATATGTGTGATATATTAAGCTCATTTCACCATCTTTAAAGTGGTGAGCGGCGCTATGATCGTTAC
>REBV01000314.1 GCA_007692545.1 Puniceicoccaceae bacterium | reverse complement strand
GGGAGACGACCATGATTTACCTGCACGTCATGGAGGACCAGCAGGACCTGACCCTGAGTCCGCTGGACAGGCTTTAGAGGGATGAAAGCTGAGACCTGAGACTTGAGTGGGATGAGGGCGGAGGCTTTAGAGGGATTTTAGGCAGTCGCGGCTTTCGCGCTTTAGCTTTTTGATCTTGGGCTCGTTTTTTTGAGTTTTAGGCCAGCATCTCTCTCAAATCCTGTATCCGCTGCTGAATCAAACGCCCGATAGTCGCTTCAGCCTCGCCATCAGAGTTTCCAGAATTGGCTTCGACAACTTCCGCAAACTGTAGGGTCTGCTTACGTGCCTGCTTCTTTGAAAAGCCAATACTCTCCCACAGTTGTTCCCAGTCATGCGCCCTCAATTTATAGGGCAGATATTGGCTGCCGATTTTCATCGCCATTTTGGGAGAAAGTTCGGGGTAACTTGCGGTGCTAACCAAATCATAGAATGGAGCCAGGTCGACAACATCCCCTCCGCCCACCTCCCGATACAGCAGGGAGAAATTTTTACCATGGGCATCATTGTTCCCGATCAGGTAGTTGAAGACGACACCATGGTACAGATACATCAGAACGCGCCCTGGCGAACTCGCCGACCGACGAACCAAGTCAAAGCAGTCGCTCAAGCCTGGCCCCCCTTCATTCTGGTATTTGATTCGCGAGGGGATGCCCAAAGCCTGGCAAAAATCCTCCTGGTGCAGCCGCAGGATATCCCCCTGCTCATCGACGCTTCGGTCGTATCGTTCGACCAGCAAACACCTGTGTTTTCCAACGCGAACGCGCTCCGCTTGCGAAGTTGGGAGTCCACAAGCCCCAGCCAATTGAAGGCAGTAAGCCTCATTTTCCACCAGGTCCGGAAAGCGCTCAATCTCAGGCTTGAGGATGTGTGTGCTGGGCGACTCGTGCAGCGGCAAGGCGAACCCTTCCGCTCCCTGGTAGAGCGCTAGCTTGTTTTGAGCCCCCGCCAAAGAGAGGCGTATTTCACCCTGTCCCGCAAGCAGAGGCCGTTGCGGCAACTGATCAAGCAAATCGGCGAGCACCGACTCGGATACGAATTGGTAATTCCGGACACTCGATAGCTCCAGAGTATCCACTTCATGGAGGCTGACTGCACCCGCACATTCACCCCCGATTTCGCGCAGCATGGCAAAATCATTTCTTGCGCTGATTCCGAGGTTTCGGGCGATGATCTCGCGGTTGTGCGCCTCCGGTAGCAGTCCCCCGAAAAAGCCCACGCACTCACGCTCCTCAAAAACCCGGGCCTCCAGCGGTAGGGACTGAGAGAGCGGTTGCGCTCCTTCCTGTTGAAGCCAATCTTCGGTGTAGCGAAAGTCAATCCGCCCGGTTGGCGTTTGCTCTAGGATTCCAACTAGCTCACCCAGTAGATGGACTTGCAGCGTTTTCATGCTCCATCACCTCCCGATGCGTCAGACCGATGGAGTTCCATGCGAATTCCCAGGGCAGCCAGAACGTCCAACATCTTGCCAAGTTGGCAGGTAGGCTTGCCGCGCTCCAATTCGGAGATAAAGCGCTGCGCGGTGTTTGCAATCATGGCCAAGTCGGACTGGTTCAGTCCCTGGGACTTACGTACCCGACGAATGAGTGCCCCGATCTCTTGACTCGTTTTCATACTACAGATCGGGAATAAAACAGCATGAAACGTAACTTGCAAGTTATCTTTTTACCGAGCGGTATTAATAAAGGAGATTTCTTATGTTCAGCGCATTATACTACCGATCGGGAAAAGATTACTAGGGACACTAAGGTCGCTCGTTGGACTTTTGCTCACGCCTTCAGGGGCACAGGATAATCCGGCTTAGCGGATACATTGCCCAGTCGACTCTAACCCGTCAATTTCCTGGCGAGTGCCAGGGCCGCAGTCAGGCTGCGGCAATCGGCCTGATCACGACCGGCCAGATGAAAGGCCGTGCCGTGGTCGGGGCTGGTGCGGACGTGGGGCAAGCCGAGGGTGAGGTTGACCGCTGAGTCGAATTCCAGGGTCTTGACGGCGGCGAGGGCCTGATCGTGATAGGCGGCCACGACGACATCGAACTCCCCCTGCCGCTGACGAAAAAAGACGGTATCACCCGGCAGACAGCGGGACAGGCCGGGCAGCTCGACTCGCAGACGATCCAGCGTGGGATCGAGCACTTCGGCCTCTTCACGCCCGAGTAGCCCCCCCTCCCCGGCATGGGGATTGAGGCCACAGACTCCGATGCGGGGCTGAGTCGCGCCCAACTGGCGAGCCAGCGCATGGGCGCGGCGCACGGCTTTTTCCAGGCAGGCCGCATCGAGCGCCTCGGGCACTTGACGCAGGGGAATGTGCCAGGTCGCAAGCACGACGCACAGCTCGCGCCCGACGAAGGCCATGCTGGGCTCGCCGCCCCAGGCATGGGCGAAGAACTCCGTCTGCCCGGGGAAGCTGAAGCCCACTGCCTGCAAGCCGCTTTTACTGACGGGGCCGGTGACCACGCCACGAAAGCGCCCGCTGCGGCAGCCTTCCGCCGCGAGTTCCATC
>REBV01000113.1 GCA_007692545.1 Puniceicoccaceae bacterium | reverse complement strand
CGATGCGCTTCATAAAAGTAGGGAAAACACTTCTGCCCTAACAGGGAGGCGCTTCATCGAGGATTGCGTCGGAGGGGTCGTCGGGTGGGGGCTCAGCGTCCGGGGCACTTTTGCTGGCAGCAGATCCGGAGCTTTCGATGCGAAAGGCCTTCAAATTGACGAAATATTTTTCGTTCCATTCCCGGCCGTTGATATCGAAGGTTACTTTGACTTTGTCTCCTTCGCTTAGCTTGTTGACGAGTTCGACCTGGTCTTTAATACACTCGAATTTAATATCCTGTGGATATTTATCATCCGGCGTGGTGACCACAAATTCCCGTTTGTTGAATCCGCTCCCGAAGGTTTGTTCATCAAAGATCTTTTTAACAGTTCCGCTGAGTTCGTACATGGCACTATAAAACGCCGCTGCTGGAGCAGAAGCAAAACATTTTCTGAAGAAAAATGAAACTATTCCACCGTCACGGATTTAGCCAGATTTCTGGGTTTATCCACATCGCACCCACGCTCCAGGGCCACATGGTAGCTGAAAAGCTGCACCGGTATGCTCATTAGGATCGGCTTTACGATCTCGTGGCATTCCGGCACGAGAATAATATCGTCGACCAGTTGATCCGGGATATCGCAACCTTCGGTGGCAATGCAGATGACTTTACCCTTGCGTGCTTTGACCTCCTGGACGTTGGCCAGGCTTTTTTGGAAGATCTCACCACTAGTCGCAAGGAATACACTGGGGCAGTTTTCGCAGATCAGTGCGATAGGCCCATGCTTCATTTCGGCAGCCGGGTAGCCTTCGGCGTGGATGTAGGAAATTTCCTTCAGCTTCAGCGCACCCTCGAGTGCGATGGGGAACATGAGTTGGCGCCCGAGAAACAAGCAGTCTTCATATTTCGCATACTTTTTGGCAATGGCTGCGATTTTGTCGTTTTGCTGGAGGATCTGTTCAACTTGGGCCGGGACGTTCCGCAAGGCTTTCACGATCTCGATGCCGTCACCATAGCTGAGATCGCGGAGGCGGCCCAGGTAGAGCGCGAGCATGGCGCAAATCATGATCTGGGAAGTGAATGCTTTTGTTGAAGCGACTCCGATTTCCGGCCCGGCATGCTGATATATGCCGCCGTCCGATTCGCGGGCGATGGTCGAGCCGACACTGTTGTTGATGGCCAGTGTGCGGTAGCCTTTACGCTTGGCCTCGCGCAGTGCACCAAGCGTATCGATGGTTTCCCCGGACTGGCTGATCGCGATAACAAGGGTGTTCTTGTCGAGGGGAGCGTTTCGGTAGCGAAACTCGGAGGCGTACTCGACTTCAACTGGAATACGGGCGAAACGCTCAATTAAATATTCAGCTACGAGACAGGCGTGCCATGCGGTGCCACAGGCGAGGAAGAGGATGCGGTCAATCTGCCGCAACTCCTGGGAGTTTAGATTCAGGCCGCCAAAAACTGCCGTGCTACTATCGTCTGAAAAGCGCCCACGCATACCGTTTTGGAGGGATGTGGGCTGCTCGAAAATCTCCTTCTCCATGAAGTGAGCGTAGTCGCCCAACTCGGCCGCGCTGGTATCCCAGTCGACCTTATGAATGATGGCTTCGACGTTTTTACTGGAGACCGTCGTGATGGAAAAATCCGAATGGGTCAGGTGGACCACTTCATTGTCATTCAAATAGACAACATTCTGGGTGCAATGCGTGATTGCATTGACGTCCGAAGCGAGGAGGTTTTCTCCCTTGCCGATACCGATGATCAGGGGGGAACCTTTACGCGCACCAATCAACTCATCAGGGAAGTCCGGGCAGATAACGGCGATCCCGTAAGTGCCTTCCACGTGGCGCAGACTCTTGCGCACAGATTCGAGGAAGGGGTTCTTCTTGCTGCTTTTATCCTCCTTGGCGTAGTGATAGGCGATCAGGTTGCAGAGGGCCTCGGAATCTGTTTCGGACTGGAAGGTGTAGCCCTTTTCCTGGAGAAAGGTTTTCATGCCGTTGTAGTTCTCGATCACGCCGTTATGCACCAGCGATATTTTGCCGTCGCTACTGGTATGCGGGTGCGCGTTGGCTTCGGTCACATCCCCGTGGGTGGCCCAGCGGGTATGGCTGATGCCGAGATTGCCACCATATTGGAGCTCGTTGAGCGCATCCTCCAGGTTGACCACCCGGCCGACACGTTTAATTTGCTCGAAGCCTTGATCGGTCGAGACTATCAAGCCGGAGGAGTCGTAGCCCCGATATTCCAGGCGCTTGAGACCATCCAGCATAATACTTCCCGCACGATCACGGCCGATATATCCAACAATTCCACACATAAAGCTTCAAATAAGCTCTGAGGTTCTCTATCTTTCAAGCTTATTAGACCACCCAGAATACCTCAGTCCTATGAAAAAACGAAAAATCATCTGCATTATCATGGGGGGCGGTCGCGGCTCCCGCCTCAGTCCACTTACGCGTGATCGCTGTAAGCCTGCTGTACCACTGGCCGGGAAGTATCGCCTGGTCGATATCCCGATTAGTAACTGCCTGAATTCCGGCTTTAACCAAATTTTTGTGCTTTCCCAGTTTAATACGGCATCTCTGCATCGGCACATTCAGGAGTCGTATAAGTTCGACCCCTTTGCGGGTGGGTTTGTCGATATCCTGTCGGCCGAGCAAACTGACGAGAGTGACACCTGGTATCAAGGTACGGCCGATGCAGTTCGCCAGAACATGCACCATTTCCATAGCCAGAGTGAAGGCGATCTCTATTTGATTTTGTCGGGTGATCAGCTCTATCGTATGGATTTGGAGGACCTTGTGCGTGAGCACGATGCCTCTGGTGCAGAGGTCACTATTGCTGCCAAACCAATGGGGCTGAACGAAGCCGAGGGGCTGGGACTCATGCGCATCGACGATAAACTGGAGGTGACAGAATTTGTCGAGAAGCCGACGGATCCTGCCGTGATCCAGGGACTCGCCGTTGGCCAGAGCGTAAGGGGAAAGATGAAAAATCCGGGAGAGCAGGACTACTGTCTGGCCTCAATGGGCATTTACGTCTTTAATGCGAAGACGCTGATCGAAGCACTTAAGTCGGATACGACCGATTTTGGCAAAGAGATCATCCCGAGCCTTCTAGGTCAGGCGAAGTTGCATAGTTATGTCTTCGATGACTACTGGGAAGATATCGGCACGGTGAAAGCGTTCTTCGAGGCGAACGTACGCCTGACCGATCCGGTGCCACCGTTTAACTTTTTTGATGAGGAGGCCCGGATCTATACGCATGCGCGCTTCCTGCCGGCCTCTAAACTAAACTCATGTGTGGTTGACCGGGCTATTATGGCGGACGGTTGCATCGTGAGTGGAGCTAGTATCAAACATACGACTTTGGGTGTGCGTTCGGTTGTTAGAGAGCACTCGGAGTTGGAAAACGTTGTCATGATGGGGGCGGATAATTTCGAGACGATCGATGACCTGGAAGAAAACAGACAGATCGGTCGGCCTGACTATGGGGTGGGGCAAAACTGCTCGATCAAAAACGCGATCCTCGACAAGAATGTGCGCATCGGAAATAATGTGATGCTAGACCCGACTGGGCTGCCGGATAATTTTGGCCCTGATGTCAAGGTAGCCATCCGCGATGGCGTTTTGGTGGTCTGCAAAGATGCGATCGTGCCGGACGGCTTTGTCTTAAAAGCTTGATCTACTTGCGCGAAACCGGCAGAGTCGCAGGTGGAAAGCGTAGCAAAAATCACACCCCCATTCTCTATGAAAAACATACTCATTTGCACCGATGGTTCTGCGTATTCTGCGGAGGCTTGCCTTTATGCAGCGTGGCTCAGTCGGCAGACCGATGCCAATATTAGCGTTCTTTACGTTTCCGACTTGCGTCAATTCGAAATACCCGCTGTGGCCGACTTCAGTGGCAGCCTGGGTATCCAGCCTTTTGAAGGTATGGTTTCCCAGTTGCATGAAGTGGAAGAGATCAAAGCGAATTTTGTCAAAGAGCAGGCTTTGAAAACCCTGCACGGTGCGGGCGTTGCCGAGGGTAAAATAATTTTCCACCATGAGACGGGCCTGCTCGTCGAGGTCATGTCCGACTATGCAGATGTTGCTGATATCGTGCTACTCGGGAAGCGGGGCGAAAATGTCAACTTTGCGACGGAGCATCTCGGCTCGATGCTGGAGCGTGTCATCCGCTCGCTTGAAGTACCTGCGCTGGTGACCAATCGTAAATTCAAAGCCTTTGAAAAAGTGGCTATCGCTTATGACGGCGGGGCCAGTTGCCGGAAGGCGCTCGACTTTTTAGCCAACCAAAAGCTCTTTAAGGACATGCAGCTTCATGTCATCGTCTGTGTGGAAGGGCACAAAGAAGATGCAGCCACGCAGCGTCTTAAAGAAGCAGAATCCCGACTCCATGCGGGGGGCTTGTATCCGACCTGCCAAGTGCTTAACGGTGAGGTGGAGACCGCTATTTCTAATTACGTGAAGCGCAGTGAGATTGATTTACTCGTCCTCGGTGCCTATGGGCACAGTCGTATTCGGGAATTGCTCATCGGCAGCACCACGACAGAGCTGCTTCGCCGCTGTCATGTGCCAGTGCTCTGCTTTCGCTAAGCTTTAGTGCTTGGTATCAATGGCTCGCTGCCCTTTCGTAGCCTCTCTGTAGTCCCTCCGGTGGCGGGCAAACCAGACGATGGCAGCACCAGCGATGATAAAAAAGACCGAATAGAACTGCCCACGGCTCAGTCCAAGCAAGAGCGAGGCATCCGGTTCACGGAAGATTTCCCCGATGATCCGGACAATCCCGTAAAAGAGTAGGCACTCGCCAGCGATTTGCCCTGCGGGTGGACGAGTCCGCCAAAAGCGCCATTGTAAGTAGGCCAGAAGCAATCCGCCCTCCAGGAAGGCAGCATAGAGTTGTGAGGGGTGGCGTGGCTCGGGCCCGTAAGCCTGCAGGATTTCACTGTATTGCCGCGGGCTGTCCGGGAAGATGACGGCCCAGCTCACCGTCGTCACCTTGCCCCAGAGTTCGCCATTTATAAAGTTTGCGATGCGCCCCAGCATCAGTCCCAGTGGCCCAACCGAGGCGACTACATCGCCCAGTCGCAGGAAATCGTAGCCCTGTTTGCGGGCAAACCAGAGGAGAGCAAGCACCACCCCAACGAACCCGCCATGGCTGGCCATGCCGCCCTGGTCGACTCGAAATAGCAGTAGCGGGTTCTCTAGAAAGGCCGACAAATCATAGAGTAGCATGTAGCCTACACGTCCACCGACTAATACTCCGATGATGATGGCGGTCATCAGGCTTGCCCGTGCTTCCGCATCGATGGCAAAGCGGCCCTTCGCATTATAGAGCTTTAATAAATACCAAGCGCCTAAAAAGCCGATCAAGTAGGCTAGCCCATAGTAGCGGATACCATCCAGCCCCAGCGGATTTTCCGGAAATCGGATAAGGAAAGGGCTCAGGTCATGCACCCAGTATTGGCTTTGTTCGATCATGGTAGGTTCGCCCAGGTAGTGACGGGCAGTCTTCGTTCATTTGTCAGCGGCTTTGCTATTATACCGAATAGACAATCTCACCAACTCTTTTCTTTGACTTTTCGGCCTGTGCGGAGATCGTCAGTCGTATGATCAAGTCATATTTTTCGGTTTTCCTGTGTCTGGGTGTGGTGGGCACCTTCGTGACCCCACTGACCGCCCAATCAGACAATCTGCGTGTTCATGTGGCCAATCTTACCCAGGATGTGAACCAGCTCACGCAACAAGTCCGGGCGATGCGCCTCGAAATGGAAGAGCTACAGCGGGAGAATGCCAGTCTGCGCACACAAGTAGCCGCCGCCAGTTCCAATCGGGAGACGCAGGCACAACTTGACAAGTTGGCCTCAGATATCGAGCGCTTGCGCCGGGAATATCGCGCCGCTGACGAGGCCCAGAAAGAGCAGATTATCTCGGAAATCAGCCGCCAGATGAATGCCTTTGCAAAAGAGACCCAGGCGGCGATTAACAGCGTGGCAGAGGCAGTGGGCAGCCAGCCGCAGGTTCCGGCCGCCGTTAATTTTTCCAGTGACTATCCACAGACGGGCATCACTTACACTGTTCGCTCTGGAGATACGCTCAGCCAGATCGCCCGTGCGCATGGCTCTACAGTCAGGCATATCCAAAACGCTAATAAGATTGTAAATCCATCGCGTGATCTCAGGGTCGGTGAGACAATCTTTATCCCCATTCCTCAGTAAAAATTATGGCTCACTCAAAATCCAGACTCGGACGCGGCCTCGGCGGGCTCATTTCAGGCGCGGGCGGCAAGCAGCCATCTCAATCCTCAGCGACTGCTTCAACTGCGGCCAAGAAGACGGCCATGAAGAAGGCGGCCAAATCGGCTGCTAAGCCGGACGCTGTAAACACCGTGGCGGCACCGGTGGCTAGCGTCGTGCCCAACGCACCCGGCTACCGTGAGATCGACCTCAAGTTGATCGTGGCCAATCCCTACCAACCGCGCCGCGAGATCAATCCGGAGCATGTCGAAGAGTTGGCTAAAAGTATCCAGTCGGAGGGACTGCTCCAGCCCATCGTCGTGCGTGAAAAAAACGGTCGATTCGAACTCATCGCGGGGGAGCGCCGTCTCCATGCTTTTAAGCAACTCAAACTGAAACAGATTCCTGCTCGTATCATCGAAGCGAGCGATGCCTCTTCCGCCACGCTGGCGCTGATTGAAAATTTACAGCGGGAGAATCTGAACCCGATCGACGAGGCGCTCGGCTATGCCAGCCTGGTGCGTGATTTTGACCTGACCCAAGAGCGTGCGGCCGAGCGGGTAGGGAAAGGGCGCGCCACGGTGGCCAATGCGCTGCGTCTGCTTACCCTTGGTTCGGAGATTCAGGGTTATTTGAGCCGTCGTTTGATATCCACCGGCCATGCCAAGGTATTGCTCGGGCTGGAAAGCCCGGAGCACCAAAAGTTGCTGGCCCGTCGTATTATTGAAACGGGCATGAGTGTGCGCGAGGCGGAAGTGCAAGTGCGCCGTTTAAAGGATAGCGGTGGTGGAAAAAAGGGATCAAAGAAAAAAGCTCCTGAGGCCGAGCAGACAGCTATCCGCGATCTGGAAAAACGCATGGGGGCCCATTTTAATACGCGTGTCGCCCTGAAACACAGCCCCAAGAAGGGACGCATTACCATTGAGTATTATGGCAACGACGACCTCGACCGTATCCTGGAAAAGCTGGGACTTGCCTGTAGCTTTAATCCCGCACCCCGCACGCCGCACCCCATAACCCATATGCCGTATCTCGTATCCCATATCCCGCACCCCGTATCCCGCACCCCGTATCCCGTAATGAACTATTGGTTGATGAAAACTGAGCCGGACACCTTCTCGTTTGAGGACCTGAAGTCGCGGCCTAAGCAAACGGAACCCTGGGACGGGGTGCGCAACTATCAGGCGCGTAATTTCATGCGGGATAAAATGAAGGAGGGGGATCTTATTCTCTTCTACCACTCCAATACCAATCCACCGGGTGTCGTGGGCATTGCCCAAGTAGCCAGTAGTCCATACCCGGATCCGACCGCATTTGATCAGGATTCGAAGTATTACGACCCCAAAAGCCATCCGGATAAGCCCCGTTGGGTGTTGATCGATGTCGCTTACAAGGCCGATCTCAAGCGTCAGGTCTCGCTTGATGAGATGAAGACCATGCCCGAACTTTCCGAGATGCGTGTGCTTCAGCGTGGTAACCGCCTCTCCATCACCCCGGTCAGCCAAGCAGAGTTTCAAGCCATCAAAAAGGCGGGTATGCGTTCGAAGGCTTAACTGAGAACTTTCCCGTCCCAACCCCAGTTTTTGCCTTCGATGTCGACGAAGTTGATAAAGATGCGGTCGGCTCGGATTTCGGCTGTCAGGCTGAGGCGTTCGCTGAGTTCTTTGCTCAGTCTGGCCGTGTCGTCGGCAGGCATACGCACTCCGCGCAATTCCAAAAAGGCGGCGGGAGCATCGGTACCTCCCATGGTCATTTTGGCGCTCGACCAAAGCGTCATGACGACCCGTTCCGGCTTGCCCAACAGCTCAGCGATGGTTTGCGAGAGGGTACGCAGGGCGTTGCTCTTTTCGGCATCAGAGAGCGAGATATTTGAGGTGACGTGGATCAGTGGCATGGTTTTGCTTATGGATATTCGTTTTTCAGGTATTCAATCAGGGAGGGGATGGCTTCAGCCATGGAGTCCATGCAAGCCGCATAGGCCGCGTAATTTTGGCCGTAGGGATCAGGGATTTCCCGGTCGTGCTCATCGCCCATAAACTCGCGGAAGAGGTGAAGCCGTTCGGGGAGATCCGTGTGGTAGTGCCGCAAGATGTCGAGGTGGGATTGGGTCATCCCCAATATCAGAAAGGCGCGATTAATCAGGTCCTGCGTGACTGGCTGGCTCTTGTGGCGGCTGAGATCCAGTTCGATCTTTTTCAGCGCAGCCACGGAATTGGCCGAAGCCGGATCTCCGTAGCCAGCGGCGACACCTGCCGAGATGACTTCTAGCTCGCGTAGTGGGGGTGCTTGAACAGCCAGGGCATGTTGCAAGAGCTTTTCTGCCATCGGGCTACGGCAGATGTTGCCCGTGCAGATGGTCAGGATCAGATTGCGTGGGTTAGCCATAAGATAGAACTTTGTCATTATTTTAACTTTTGTAAAGCGACAAGGCCGTAATGCTTCTTCAGTGAATCTTTAAGCAGATATTTTCTGAAAATCAGTGCTTTCCGATTGGGTCTTTTAATACTAGTCTCAGCAGTATTATGAATGAGATTGTCGCTATATTTGCCGGTGTCGGCCTGGCCGCCGCATGTGGATTCCGGGTGTTTGTGCCGCTTTTTATTGCTAGCCTGGCGGCTAATACCGGGGTGGATGCCTTCGGTGGAATGGATTTTCAGCAAATGCTGGGGCCAGAGTTCGCCTGGTTGGGCAGCACACCGGTGACCATCGCACTCGGTGTGGCCACGGTCTTGGAGATTGGCAGTTATTACATCCCTTGGTTGGATAATGCGCTGGATACTGTGGCAACGCCCGCTGCGGTGGTCGCCGGAACGTTTATTTCCGGCGCGATGCTTCCCGGTTTTATGGGGGACGATGCCTTTAAGTGGATTGTGGCAGCTATTATGGGGGGCGGTAGCGCTGGCGTGGTGCAAGGAGCGTCCGTCATTACGCGCGGAGCATCGACTGCTTCGACGGGCGGCATTGGCAATCCGGCCGTGTCTACCGTCGAGTTGGGCGGCTCCATTTTTACCGCTGTTCTGGCCGTCCTGGTTCCGATCCTCGCGGCCATTTTGGTTCTGATTATGTTGATCTTTTTTATTCGGACGATTGTTCGCTATTTTTCAGGGCGATCAGAGCGCAAGCGGGCAGCTGCCGGCCTTAGTTCCGGTGCAGATGAATCGTCTCTGTCGCGTCCGCCGCGAGTGGACTAGCGGGCTGCCTCATGGGTTCTGTATCCATCTGGCTGGAAGCAACGCGGTCGAAGACACTGCCAGCAGCAGTTGCACCAGTGCTCTTGGGTTCTGCTTTGGCTCAGGCACATGCGGGATTTCATCTACTGCCTGCAGCGATCTGCCTGATCTTTGCTTTGCTCATCCAAATAGGGACCAATTTTGCCAACGATTATTTAGACGCTGCACGCGGCACGGATACCGAGGCGCGACTCGGCCCCCGCCGGGCTGTAGCCAGTGGCCTGATCCGGCCTGCCGTCATGCGTGGAGCGGCCATTGCCATCCTTGCTTTGGCATTTTCCCTGGGGCTGGGCCTGATTTATTTTGGAGGCTGGTGGTTGGTCTTGGTCGGCTTGGCAAGCGTAGTCTGTGCCTGGATCTACACCGGGGGGCCCTATCCTTTGGCCTACAATGGATTGGGGGATGTTTTTGTGGTGCTATTTTTCGGTGTCATCGCAGTTGCTTGCACCTACTATGTGCAGACGGGCGTGGTACTGCTAGAGGTGGTTTTTTTGGGCATCGCTTGTGGTCTGGTCGTCAATAATATCCTCGTGGTGAATAATTATCGTGACATCGATGAGGACCGCCAAGCTGCCAAGAAGACACTTGTCGTCTTGTTGGGTCGATCCTGGGCGCTGGGACAATACGCCGTTTCTTTGATAATTCCGGGGGCGGTTCTTGTCTGGCTAGTGGTGTCCGGTTACAGTCCGCTGGTTCTGCTGGGGGTGTTGCCGCTGGTTTTTGGGTTTCGTCAGCTTCCGCTGCTAATGAAGGCAAAGCAGCCTAAAGACTTTTTGACCTGCTTAAAAGGGACCGCTCTGGTCGTGGTGGGCTTTAGCTTATTCACTTCCTTGGGGCTCGTCCTCGCTTAGTCAGGCTCGGCTCTTGGGCTTCGGATTAGAGGCTCCAGAGGTAGCTTTGTTTTTGCCCGAGCAGCACGCCGTTGGCGTCTCGTATCGTAAAGCGCCATGCAGCGGGCACGCCACCAGCTTGAGGCCAGTCCTCACCCGTTAGGCCGACGAAGATTTCTCTGGTGCGCCCTAGTCTTGCAGGTAAAGAGAACTCGTGAGTTTGCACCTCGACAGATTCGGAGGTGTGGAACTCACCGATGACTTTGGTGCCCCTCGGAAGGCTTCGCACGCTCTCATCGAGGACAAGTGTAAAATAGTATCCGGCACGTGCGTCGCGATCACTGCGGAGGATGACACGGTTGCCAGTGTGTTCCTTCCCAGACATGTATTCGCGGATGCGCTTAAACTGCTCAGCCTCGATATAGCGGGGCTTGATCTCCTTGATCTCGACGGAGCTGAGGGCCGGTTTTGGAGTGGATGTGCAGCCCGCAAGGAGCGCGCAAAAAAGGGCAGTGATGAGAAAACGCATAACTGTCAGATTCGCCAGCGTGCGGGCCTTGTCAAGTGTGCCCTCGCCGGGGATTTAGCAAGAGTAGTTACCTTTTAGTCGGTTGCACGCTTCTGTCTAAGCCGAATGGCACTTAGTTAAGCCGCACTTTCGGGGGTATTGGAGGTCGAAAAACTTGAGTGCAAGAGTGCGGAAAACCCAGCCCCAGGACTGGCTCCTGCGCATCAGTAAAAACGACGACTCTCAAAGAGATTGATTTTCGGGCGTGCATTTGCCCGATTTAGCCATTCACTCAAATGGATGGACGAAATTTTACGCACAATTCCGCACCGACCACCATTTCTCTTTATTGATGAAATTGTAGAACTTCGTGAAGACGGCGCTACCTGCAAACGCACGATCCGTGCAGACGAGCCACAGTTCGAGGGCCACTACCCGGGTAATCCGATCATGCCGGGGGTTCTGCTCTGTGAGGCTTGCTTCCAAACGGGCGCAATTTATCTGGCTAAGCAAATTGAAAAAGAAGGCCGCTCGCTCAACGATGTCACACCAGTTCTTTCACGCATCTCGGAGGCTCGTTTCAAACAAATGGTCAAGCCGGGTGATGAGATCACCATCGAGGTGACGATGAAGGAAACTGTGAGTCGTTTTTTCTTTTTAAAGGGTAAGATTTCCAAGGGTGGCAAAGTCGTGATGACTATAGACTTCGCTTTAGCTATGGTAGAAGGGTAGGCCAATGAGTTTTTTGAATTTAGAAAATAAACGCTTCCTCGTCATGGGAGTGGCTAATCGTAAAAGCGTCGCCTGGGCGATTGCCCGCTCCCTCGAAGCGGAAGGAGCGGAGGTTATTTATAGTGTCCGTAGCGAGGCGCGGTTGCAGGGTCTACAAAAACTACTTGGTGAGCGCCGGGCGTATATCTGCGACGTGGAGTATCCTGAGCAGATTATCTCGCTGGCTGAGCAGATTGCAGCGGCCTACGATGGTTTAGATGGTATTGTGCACTCAATCGCTTTTGCCAATTACTCCGAAGGCTTTAAGCCCTTCCATGAAACGCTGCGGAAGGATTTTCTGCAAGCGACGGCGATCTCTGCCTTTTCGTTGGTTGAAGTGGCCAAAGCGCTTAAGCCCCTTCTCCGTCATGAAGCATCAGTGGTTTCCATCGGTATTAGCTCCACCGATGTGACTGCTGAGAACTATGGCTACATGGCACCGATCAAAGCGGCACTGGAGACCTCTTCGTATAATTTGGCGAAGTCGTTTAGCGCAGATTCCCGGGTGCGCTTCAATACGGTCAATGCAGGGCCGCTTAAGACCAGTGCTTCAGCCGGCATCCCCGGCTATATTGATAGTTATCTTTACGCAGAGAAGCTAACATTTCGAAAAGAAAACTTGAGCACTCAGGAAGTGGCAAACACGGCGGTCTTTTTGCTTAGTCCAGCATCTAGTGGGATCAACGGTCAAGGAATCGTGGTTAACGCCGGAATGGATCGAAACTACTTTGATAAAAGTGTAGTTGCGGATGCTATGCGAACATCGTGATCCCTGCTTCAGGCAGAGACGAAACCATTGGCAAATAACTAAGTCAGCTTTGCCGCACATTTTACTAAAGGGGACTTCTGAAAAACGCCTTTTGAGCGCCGCAGGCGACTCAAAAACCGCTTTT
>REBV01000003.1 GCA_007692545.1 Puniceicoccaceae bacterium | reverse complement strand
CCCGCACTGAATCCACGCGCCCACCCCAGCATAAATAAATCTGTTTTATTTATTTCGACGTAAGCTAGTCTGAACAAAAGCATTGCGGCGGCGGGGATGGTTGGGACAGGCTACAGGACGTGAACCAGTTCCGAGACGACCCCCTATTTAAACGCCTTTACAAGCACGCGGACAAACGGCTTGTCTTCGATCCGGAAATCCCTCGCAGCAAGCAGCTTCCCGCATACAAGCGTTTTCTGGAACTCGAAAACAAGATGCTCGCGCGCTACCACCGCAACGGCGAGAGCGGTCTCCGTGTCTGCCGCGCCCGGGCCATCGTTCTGGACGTTTTGGTTGAAAACCTTTTCCTCGGTGCCCTCGACACCTACGCCGCTAAATTTGGCCAAATCCCAGCCAAGATGTCCGTCGTGGCCACCGGCGGCTACGGCCGCGCCGAGCTCAACCCCCACAGCGACGTCGACATCATGTTCCTCTACCCCAGAAGCGTGAAGGTCGCTTCTTTTAAAGAGTACCAAGCTCTGGTCGCTGAGGAAATCCTCTACCCCCTTTGGGACCTCGGCCTGAAAGTCGGCCACGCCTCCCGTAACATCCACGAGGCGATCGCAGAAGCTAGGTCCGAGATCCAATCCAAGAACGCCATTCTCGAAAGTCGCTTAGTCACTGGATCCCAGTCACTTTACAAGGAATTCTACGAGGCTTACGACCGATACATTCGCAAAGAACGCCCGACCGAGTATATTAAGCAGCGACTGGCCGACCAAGCTGAGCGCCACGCAAAGTATGGCGGCACCGTTTACCTCCAGGAGCCGGACATCAAAAACGGCTGCGGCGGCTTGCGCGATTATCAGAACATCGTTTGGATGGCCAACATTAAGCTGGCTCTAAAGTCTTTCCGGGATCTTCAGAAGGCCGGCTTTCTTCGACCCGATGAAGACAAGGCGATGGTCGAGGCCTACGATTTCCTTCTCCGCGTCCGAACCGAGTTGCACCTCGGGAGCCGCCGCCCCACAGACCACCTCGATCTGGAAACCCAGCCAAAAGTCGCCCTCGGCTTAGGCTACAAACAAAAAGACATTTTTGAACGGGTTGAGGCCTTCATGCGTGATTATTATACAGCAGTGCGGACAATCTTCCGCACTTCCCAGCAGCTCGAAAAACGGCTGGCCCTGACTGAAGACGAAAGCGGAGGTAAAATCACCTTCAAGGAAGCCCTGCGTGCGCACCGCAGTCGGAGCGGGAAACGGATCGATGGTTTCCTCTTTAACGATAAAGTTCTATCGGCCGATACCAAGAACCCGTTTAAGGAAGATCCTGACCGCATGATCCGGGTCTTCCGCATCATGCAACAGTTCAATGCGGAGCTGGATTTTGATCTCGAGTACCTCATTTCCCGATCTCTGCCTCTCATCACCAACAAGGTTATTCGAAGCGCCTCGGCGATCCGAAGCTTTTTGGCCATCATTTCAAGTCCAGGCGAGGTTTACCCGATCCTCATACAGATGTACGAGCTTGGCGTCCTCAGCCGCTTTCTGCCTGAGTTCGGCAAGCTCACCTGCATGGTGCAGCACGAATACTACCACCGCTACACCGCAGATGTGCATGTCCTGAACACCATCAGGGAGCTGGATAATGTGTTTCAGAAACGCGCTGAGATTCATCCTGATTACGAAAAAGAGCTCCGAAAAACAGATGATCCGGTATTACTTTACCTAATCCTTCTGCTCCACGACATCGGTAAGGCGGAGGGAATTAAGGGGCATGCCGTGAGTGGCGTACGGATCGCAAAACCGATCCTCAAGCGATTTGGTATCAGCAAGGCAAAACAAGATAAAATTTATTTTATTATCCGCAGCCACCTCGAAATGGCACGATTCTGGCAACGGTATGACTTGGATGACGAAGAAACTGCTGCCTCTTTTGCAAAATTTACTGAAGACCCTGAAAAACTTAGGTATTTATATGTGCATACTATATGCGACGCCCGCGGAACTGCGCCGACTCTTTGGAACGGCTACAAGGACAGTTCCCACCGTTTGTTATTCAAACGAACGCTCGAACATCACCTTCACAGCGACGATATCGCCGTTAAACGGGAGGGAGAGCGCAAGATGCTCCTGAGCGACCTTCTAGACCGTTCGATTGATGGGATCTCTGCCGAAGAAGTGGAGGCTCACTTTAATCTGCTACCAGAACGTTATTTCATCAATAACAGCGCCGATGAAATCGCACTTCACCTTCGCATGGTACACGAGCTCCTCCAGAAGATTCAGGACTCCCAGTCAATAGGGTCACTGGTGCCGATCATTGATTGGCGTGATGATCACGACGAGGGCTTGAGCATCGTGACTGTTGTCACTTGGGACCGCGCTGGCCTTTTTTACAAACTCGCTGGCGCCCTTTCCGTGGCAGGGGTTAACATCCTCAACACCAAAGCGATCTCCCGTTCCGACCACATAACCATCGATACGTTCTACGTTATCGAAGACGACGGCGGCGTGGTTCAGAACAAGAAGGCTCGTGCAATTTTCCAAACCCGCCTGGAAGAAGCCCTCGTGCA
>REBV01000004.1 GCA_007692545.1 Puniceicoccaceae bacterium | reverse complement strand
CCGGGTCTTCCGCTGGTCCTTATCCGCTGATGGCACCCAAGTCAAATATATTGATAACCGCGGCGAGCGCGATATCAAGTTACCACCCGCATACGATTTTGAGTGGACTAAAACTACGCGGGATGACGTAGTAAACGGCAAACATCCCCACATCAATATTCTCGATCAGATTTTTATCGAAACCGTCGGTGGCGATTTAACCGTCAAAGTCGAAAATAACACCAAAACCGGCCTGGGGATCTATCGCGAACCGGTCGATGACGACACTCAATCCATCGATGACTCCGACTATTATTATGCCGAGCTGGGCAGCTTAATACTGTTAAAAATCCTGCCCTATCGCGAAGAAGCTTGGCGCTACTTGGTTTACAACAAGCTTACCCAGGATGTGATTCGCATTGATGCGATCGGTTCTTCCTGCGTGCAACTGCCAGAAGACCACGGCATTGTCTTTCCCGGTGGTTATTATCTTCAGACTGGTCAGTATAAAACCTTTGACGACACCAGCAACAATATGCTTTACAAGCGCAGCATTCGCTCGCCCAACGGGGAGGATGTACTCTACGTCTTTTACGAACCACAAAGCGGCGTTGTTGGATTATTTGCCTACAACTTGATTGAAAAGACTTTGCAGAACCCTATTTATGGGGACGGCTATGCGCTCGCGGAAGATGGCACCATGGTCATTTTTGTAGCGCAAGAAGAGCCGACTCGCATTCATCCTATGCAGGTTTGGCAGACCCCCTTTTACAGCGACGAGTTCGCCAGTAAAGAGCCGCCCAAGCAGAACTTCTTTGGCCGCATAGGCAATGCCGAATTGGTTCGAGGGATCTCCGATTTCTACGCGGTCAGCCGTATTATTGACAATCAGTCGGTCACCCTCCGTTTGTACGAAGAATTGCGCAAGGCCGCGCTGAAAATCTTCGACGATCACTACTGGATTGGCGAAGCCGAAGCGGCCGACATCCAACCCTTGCTCAAAGAGATTGCACAGACCTCAGAGCTGGCCATTGATGAGTTCGAAAAAGTTCAAAGCATTCGCAACCAGTCGCGCAGAGCTCTGGATGAAGCCGCTTCAGAGCAAGCAACGTTAATCGGGCAGATTCGCACCGGCAGCTGGCAAACCGCAGAGGACTATGTCACGGCTCTGGATACCATCCGGCGGCAGCGGGGTCACCTGGCCACGATCAAGGAGTACCGCTATATCGACGTGGCGCGGATCGATACCCTCGATCAAGAACTGGTCGAGACCGAATCCCAGCTAAGCGCACGCACCATTGAGTTTTTAGCGGACGAGCAGGCGCTAGAACCCTATTACCAGAAAATTGCGGATTTCAGCAAAGATGTCGAGCAGGCGCAGACGACTGCGCAGTTGTCTCCCATTCTCACCAGCATTGAAGAAACGGCCAGTGGCTTGGATTTGTTGTCGGACCTGTTGACCAGTATCAAAGTTGATGACCCGACCATTAGAACCCGCATTATCGACGGCATTTCTCAGGTTTATTCGCGCCTTAACCAAAGCAAAGCCTCGGTCAGTCATAAGCAGCGGTCCATGGGCTCTGAAGAAGCCGTGGCCCAATTCTCCGCCCAGTTTAAACTCTTTTCACAAAGCATCACCAACGCGTTGGGTTTGGCCGATTCGCCCGAGGCTTGTGACCAGCAAATGTCGCGTTTGCTGATCCAACTGGAAGAGCTGGAAAGCCAGTTTGCCGATCACGACGAATTCTTGTCCGATATAGTCGCCAAGCGTGAAGAAATCTACGAATCCTTTGAATCCCACAAACAGCAGCTGCTGGACAATCAGCAGCGCCGGGCCCAGTCGGTATCCGATGCAGCCAATCGAATTTTAAGCAGTATTGAGAGGCGCACGCAGAAATTCACCGACCCCGACGAGATGAACACCTTTTTCGCTTCGGACGCTTTGGTACTCAAGGTGCGCGAATTTATCCAGCAGTTGCGCCAGCTGGATAGCAATGTGCAAGCGGATGACCTCGAATCAAAATCTAAGGCTATTAGGGATCAGGCCTTGCGCTCACTGCGCGATAAAAGCGACCTCTACGAAAGCGGTGGCAATGTTATTAAGCTCGGGCCAAAACACCGGTTCAGCGTCAACACCCAGGAGCTGGATTTAACCATAATCCCACGCAACAACACCTTAAACCTTCATCTTACCGGTACCGATTTTTACGAGCGCATTGAGGACGAGGCACTTACTCGCCTAAAACCCTTCTGGCAGGTCACTCTGGAATCCGAGAGCGATGCGGTGTATCGAGGTGAGTATTTGGCGGCTAGCATATTGCAAGCCGCCGAGGCCCGTGAAGGCTTTGACCTGGACACCTTGCACCAAGCATTACTGGACGAAGACGCCTTGCACAAACTGGTGCGAGAGTATGCGGCTCCTCGTTATAAAGAAGGCTATGAGCGCGGCATACACGACCATGATGCGGCCCTGATTCTCAAGGTTTTGGTGCCGGCGTTAGAGCAGGCCGATTTACTATCCTTTGACCCTTTTTGCAGAGGCTTCGCCCAAGTCTTTTGGGCCAACCTAGCGCAAGTACATGAG
>REBV01000199.1 GCA_007692545.1 Puniceicoccaceae bacterium | reverse complement strand
TGCGGCAGAAGATCTTCGGCTGAGTGCTTTACGCGAGGCCAAAGACTGCTTTTTTTGGGGGGTGTGATTGGGATGCGTGGAGAGATCCACGACGTAGGTGAACTTTTGAAGGTCCGGCAACTTATCCGCTGGGGCGGGCGGCAGTGCTACCCACATACGTTTGACAAACATCCGCCATTCAATCGCTCCGTCCGAGCAACTCTTCGGCGTGGGCGCGGGCAGAGGCGGACTTGCGGTCGCCGAGCATCCGGGCAAGTTCTTCGAGGCGGGCTTCGCGGCTGCTGTCGAGGGGTGTGATCAGGACGGTGGTCGAGTCTTCGTCCTGTGTCTTCTGAACGACGAAGTGATTGTGCGCGAGCGAGGCCACCTGCGGCAGGTGCGTGACACAGAGCACTTGGTGCTTCCCGGCCAGGCGGGCCAGTTCGGTACCGACCGCCCGGCCCACCTCGCCGCCGACATTGGCATCAACCTCGTCGAAAACAAGCAAGGGCGTGGCGTCGGACTCGGCCAGTACTGTCTTGAGCGCGAGCATGACCCGGGCCGTCTCACCACTGGAGGCGATTTTGTTGAGCGCTTGCAAGTCTTGACCGGCGTTGGGGGCGAAGAGAAACTGGCAGTAACTGTCGCCGTGATCCTGCAGCGCCCGCTCGGGCACCAGTTGGATCTCAAGGCGTGCTTTTTTAAAGCCGAGCGCTTGCAGTAATTTGGCTGCTTTGCCAGCCAGGGTGGCGGCCGCTTTCCGACGTGCCGTAGTGAGCACGGCGGCTTCGTGCTTGAGCGCTGCCTCCAGCTCGGCTGCGGCTTTGCGTTTTGCCAGCAGGACACCTTCAAGATCCCCCTGCACGGCAATCTTTTGCGCCAGCGCCTCACGCTTATCCAACACCGCTTCGACGCTGCCGCCGTATTTGCGCCGTAGCTCCTGCCAAAGATTCATCCGCTCGCTCGCCGCTTCAATCGCCTCGGGATCGAAGTCAAAATCCGTCGCCAATCGCCCGACCTCTTCTCCCAGGTCCTGCAACTCTATCTGCAAACTCCGCGCCCGATCCAGTAGGACTTGGGAGTCGGCATCCAGATCCACCATATCTTCGAGCCTGGCAATGACGCTACTCAGCGAGTCGTTGACGCCTGCCTCACCCACCAAACCGGAGGCGCAAGCCGCAGCCAGCCCAACCAATTCCTGCGCACTCGACATACGGGCATAGTCCCGCTCCAGCTCTTCGATCGAGGCTTCGCTGATGTCGACGGCGTCGATCTTTTTAATCTGCTGACGAATAAACTCCACTTCGTCTGCATCGAGACGCTCGCCCTTTTCCAGCGACTCGATCTCACGCAGTGCCGCCCGCCAGACTCCGTACTCCCGCCGGTAGGCTTCCAGGGTTTTACCATTGTCCGCATAGCTATCGAGCATCTCCAGTTGACGCTTTTCCTGAAAAAGCTTCTGCGGCTCACCCGGACCATGGAAATCAATCCACGACTCACCCAAGGCCTGCAACTGCGCCAGCGTCGCCATACTGCCATTGATCTGCACCCTCGGCATCTTACTGCGGTGGATACTGCGCTGGAGCAGAAGCACCCCTTCTTCGCAATGGGCTAGCCCAAGCTCCTGTAGCAAAGCATTAATCGAGCCCGCACCCTCAAAATAAAGTGCCGCCTCGACTTCCAATAAATCCTGCCCCTGCCGAATTAGAGTCTTATCCGTGCGCGCGCCGGAGAGCAGGCCGAGCGCACCCAGCAGCACGCTCTTGCCCGCACCGGTCTCACCTGTAACCGCAGTGAATCCGGGCTCGAACTCGAGCCGCACCTCGTCAAGTAGGGCTAGATTTTTTATCCGTATGTGCTGGAGCATGGAAAAGAATCAGGGGGTGGGTGCTGTGCCGCCCGTCAACACCTGCAAGAGCAGAGTCAAAGGAAAGAGGCTGACCAGGCCGGTCACAATTAAGCACAGAAAGGTCTTTAAAAGCGGAAGCCGCAGTGCTGCCGACAAACAGTTCAAGATAACGATATAGCCATAAAGAAAGACCAAAAAGAAGATCCAAAAATACTGGGCGAGCACTTCACGTTCGAAGCTTTGCAAAAATCCTAAAACTGCGGTGAACAACAGCAACCAGGGAAGGAACGACACGCCCAGCGCCATGCGCACTTCCCGCAGTGCCGCCTGCCCTCCGAACCAACGGGCAAAATTGCGCAGCAGCCAGGCGAATAAATACAGGCCGGCCAGACCCGCCAGCGCACCGCCCAGGAGAACCCCCAAGCCGCCCGAGTCCGGCAGCAGAAAAAGCGGCATCGCCTGCACCACGCCGAAGGCGATAGCCACGGATAATGCGAAGCCGTGGCCCCGGCCCGACTCAATTAGACCTTGCATCGATTGCTTTGGCTTATACCAGAGCGTAGATAGTCCGGATGGATTTTTTCGTTCAACCATGATTTAAAACTGCAAGGAAGACCGAAGAAAGAAAACAGGCAAGACTGACTCTGCCCGAACGCTCAAAAAATGCTCACAATCGCTCAAATCAGTAAAGGCTACGGCCAAAAAACACTTTTCACCGATATTTCCCTGCGCCTGTTGCGGGGTGAGCGCATCGGTCTGGTTGGCCCCAATGGCGCGGGCAAGACCACTTTGTTCTCGATTATTATGGGCGACACAGAGCCCGACAGTGGAGAGATCGAGCTGGAGCGTGATACGAAAATCGGCTTTCTCCCCCAGGAGAGCGCCCCGGCAGGTGAGGAAACCGTGGCCGAATTGGCCGCCTCAGTCAGCCCGGAGTTAACCGAGATTTACCAGACCCTGCGGCAGCACCCGGCTCCGGATGCTCCCGAGCGCATCAGCGCCATCGAGCGCTTTGTTGAGCTCGACGGCTACAATCTCGAAGCCAAGGCCAAGCGCATTCTGGCCGGTCTGGCCTTCCGCCATGAGGACTACGACATGCCCGCCAGAACGCTCAGTGGGGGCTGGATCATGCGGGCGCACTTGGCTCGGCTATTGGTGATGGAACCGGACCTGCTGATGCTGGACGAGCCGACCAATCACCTCGACCTGGAGACGCTGAGCTGGTTTCAAAACCAACTCAAACGCTACTCCGGAGCCATTCTGACCATCTCCCACGACCGCGAGTTCCTCAACGCCATCTGCGATGGAATCGTCGAAATCTCTCACCAGAAACTCCAACGCTACACCGGCAACTACGAGAAATACTTGAAAGAAAAAGCCGAGCGGGAGGCCCAGCACCTCGCCGCCTACAATAACCAACAACGCGAAATCGCCCACCTGGAGGACTTCGTGCGCCGCTTTCGCGCCAAAGCGAGTAAAGCCAGCCAGGCCCAGGCCCGGCTCAAGCAACTCGAAAAGATGGAGCGCATCGCTCCGCCCGAAAGCGCCGCCGATACCATCCACTTCAAATTCCCCCAACCGCAACGTAGCGGGCAACGCATCGCCACACTGCAAAATGTGAAGCAAGCCTATGGCGAGCATGTGGTCTATCAGGACTTGAGCCTGGAAGTCGAAAAGGGGCAGCGTATCGTGCTGGTCGGCCCCAACGGCGCGGGTAAGTCCACCCTGCTCAAAATCCTGGCCGAGATCGTCCCGATCCAAGCAGGCAGCCGCGAGTTGGGGCATAATGTGAGCGTGGGCTACTTCTCCCAGCAACGGGTGGATGTGCTGGATCTGGAACGCACCGTGCTGGAAGAAGCGATGGAGCGCTCGGATCTCGGGGCCAATGAGCAGACGGTACGAAGCATCCTGGGTGCTTTTCTCTTTCGGGGCGACGATGTCTTTAAGCGGGTCAAAGTCCTCAGCGGTGGCGAGAAAAGTCGCCTGGCCCTAGTCAAGCTGCTACTGGCACCGCCAAATTTTCTACTACTTGACGAGCCGACCACTCACCTCGATATGCCGAGTATCGATGCCCTGATCGGTGCTTTGCGGGACTATCAGGGCACCCTGATTTTTGTGAGCCATGACGTCCACTTCATCCGTGCCATCGCGCAAACGACGGTTCAAATCCAAGCGGGTAAAGTGACCCCCTATGCGGGCGACTACGACTACTACCTGCGCAAGTCCGGCGCAGACTCCGAGCAGAGCGGCCTGATCGCCGGCTTGAAAAATGCCCGCCCCGACGGCGCACCTGCCAGCGAAGGTAAACACCTCGTAATCAGCGCGAAAGAGCGACGCCGCATCGCTGCCGAGGAGCGCAAAGCAGCCTCCAAAGGGCGCCGTAAACTTCAGGGCCGAGTCGCCCAACTCGAGGCCGACATTGCGCGACTGGAGTCCGAGCAGGCAGAACTCTCCAAGACCCTGGAGGACCCGGCTGCTTACGCGGAACCCGGCACGGCCAAGGAGCTCAATATCAAAGCCGCGCGAATCGCCAAATATCTGGAAGAAAAAAACTACGAATGGGAACTCGCCGCAGTCGAATTAAGTCAACTGTGCTAAGCGACAGTCGGCTGAATACCAATTTTCGCTTTACAAGCGACGAGTAAGCACGAAAGCTCATTTCCTTGAGGCATCTCACCCCGACTACTTGCAATGCTGTTTCGAACTACTTTAAAAAATTTAATTTCTGCGACCCTGATTTTTGGTGTCGTCCATTCCAGCCATGCGCAGGCAAACAATGCCGGTCAACTGGGATTCACAAACCTGCAGGCTCAAGCCAATGCACTGGTGGAACAAGGCAATCTGGTGGACGCCATGCCGCTGCTCAAAGAGTTGATCAGGCGTGTCGAGGCGACTGAAGATTCCGAGATCAAGCTTGATTTCCCGATCTTTCTGGTCGGCACGGGATACATTCAGCAGTATGTCGGTTCAGGTAAATCAGCCGAACTGGTGGAAGCGCTTAAATGGTATGATCGGCTGGAAAAAGAACATCCGGAATCACCCAAGATGAAGGAAATGCTGCTCAAGCGGGTCGATGTCCTACGCGTCCTCAATCGCAACGACGATGCAATTGCACTCATGCAAAAAATTCTTGCCGGCAGCTACTCCAATGTCCGCCTCGACCAATCAGAGCGGATCAAACTGCTCAAAGACCTGACCCAAATCTACTATAGCACCGGTCAGCTCGAACCGGGACTGCCCTACTTCGGACAACTCTTCGAGATTTCACGCGACCCCGAAGAACGGGCTCTGGCGGCAGCGGCCACGTTCGAAGCGCTTTTTCAAGCAGAGCGTATCGACGACGCGATTCGCTTACTACCCGTATTAGCCAGAGATTCGGAAGTTCGCTATCGCCCCCGCCTGAATGTAGCATTACTCAAAGCAAGTGATACACTGGTCGAAGAAGACCGTGTCAATGATGCCGCCCTCACGCTCAATCTGATCAAGACGACCGATGTCATGATCGAGTGGCACGAGGCCCAAATCTCACTCAAGAAGGCGCGATTGGAACAGCGGATCGCCTTTAACCCATCCGATGAACGGATCGAGAGCCTCCGCCAGGAAATTAGCGCGCTCGAAAGCAATCTTGAGCAATTGCGCACGCTCCCCACCCTGCGCAATGAACTATTGGTTCGCCGGGCCCGCAACTATACCAGGACTGAACGCCGCTACGAGGCATTCTGGATGTTTCACGATCTGATGGTCGAAAACCCCGACGATGAACAGACTGAGTTTTACCACTATGCAACGTTTTCCAATGCCCTGCAAATCGGCAAAAACGATACTGCTGTCGAAGTTGGCCGAATTTATCGCCAAACTTTTCCCGATGGTGAATACTATTCGGATGTGAGTGGCGCGCTGGCCGTCGAACTGAAAAACACTGAGCACGAGGAAGAATTTCTGGAATTGGCGGTCGACTTTCTGGGCAACCGCCCACTCGACGCGGTTTCAAGTAGTCTTTTTGCCCAATGGGCCAGTTACTTAATCGAAGAACAACGCTACGCTGAACTGATCACTCAGGCCGCCGAATGGTACAACAAAAATCAAAATGCTATTTATGTAGACGGGGTTTTTTACTGGGGTGGCTTGGCAGAACTGCAAATGAGGCAGTTCGATGACGCTCTTGGCAGCTTCTCGCGTTTAATCGAGCAGTACCCCAACAGTGTTTACGCTGAGGACGGCCTGCTGCGCAGGGGTGCGGCTCTATTCTATTTCCAACGCTACGAAGAAGCCCGCGACACACTCTACGGCTATGTGGAGCAATATCCAGAGGGGAATGCCCTCGACCAGGCCTACTTCTTTCTCGGTGAAGTCGAGTACCTCGCCGGCGATCTGGAGCTCGCACTCGCGCACTTTCGCAAGGCGGCAGAGGTCACCTCGCTCCAGGATGTGCACAACGGTGCGGCCTTTCGCATCGGTTTGATGCTTCAAGAACTTGGCCGCTATGAAGAAATGGCCAGACATTTCGAGGCCTACATTCAGCGATTCGGCGACGCTGGTGACCTGACCAGAGCGGTGCTTCAGCTAGGCTTAGCCTTTGAATACCTTATGCGCCCGGTCGATATGCTGGCACTCTACCGCGAAAATATCGAAATTTACGCAGCAGACTCCGATAACTCAGGTGTGGACGCGCTGATCGAGGGTTATGCGGAAAGGTATAATGAAAACATAAGTAAACTGACCCGCACGGTAGCCTTCTTTGATCGCCTTGAAAGCGATGCCGAATTCCGCAGAAAGATCGTCACCGACCGCGGCTTCCTGTTCGAATATTTCTATGATCATTCCGAACTGGACCCGGGACTCTACAATAGACTCCGGAGAAACCCAAATTTTACCAACGCCCTACTGGAGGACCTTTCGCCCATCGAGGACTTGATCGAGCCTTACCGGACGCAACTGAAGCAATATCCCAGCGAAACACCTGAGGAATACTTCCGGGACCTGCTGGCCAGAGCCCGCGCCGAGGCTGATATTGTTGCCGAAACCCGGATGTTGATGGGCCTCTATCGTCTCGGTATCGAACTCGACCCCAGCCAAGCCTACAAGCTCGAATTGATTGAGATACTAACCCCACGTGCCATTCTATACGTAGCCGACTACGAACGGAACAAGCGTCTCGATATAGCCGAAGATGCCTGGAATCAACTACTGATCAATTATCCCACTGACGACGCCACCATCGTGGCCTTCATGCGCCTGGCCGATGTCGCAGCCGAGAGACAAGATCTCGCGGGGGCTCTCAATAACCTGGACCAAATCGTTGCCCAGTTTCCCGGTTCACCCAAAGTCCCTGCCGTCATGCTGCGCCAGGGAGAACTGCTCAGCAAAATGGGACGCGGCAGAGAAGCCCGTGAGAAATATCAATATATCCTAAGAGTCTCCGAATGGCGTGGTATCCTGCACGCACGGGCGCTTTACCAGACAGGCCAATCCTACATGGCTGAGGGTGCTTACGCCGAAGCCCACGGCTTCTACGAACGAACATTCCTGGGCTACCCGCATATCGCCGAGTGGAGTGCCCGCGCCTATCTGGGCGACGCCGATGCCCTGATTGGTATGGGAGCCAGGCAAGACGCCATAAATACCTTAAACGAAGCGATCGAAGAACTCTCTACGAACGCACCAGAAGATATTCTGGAAGCGATCCGATCCAAACTGAAAGAGCTCCAAGCATGAGCTTTGCCCAGCCTCAATTCCACCGCACTATGATCAAGCGAATATCCAGTCTACTGCTGATTTCAAGTATGGCTCACACCCTGGCCACAGCTGAAGAAACCAACCCCTACTGGACTGAATATGGTCGGCAACCCGTCTTGATCCAGCAAAACAACAATGGCGCCATTCAAACACTGACCTTTGTCGATTTTCAGAATGGGATGCTGGTCGCCGAGTTGGAAGGCGGTGTTGGTGAGATATCCCTCCCCGTTAGCGAGTCGATGGTCAGAACTCTGCGACTGGAAGGTCAGGACATGTCAGATATTAACCGCATGATCAGTAGTCGAAGCTATGACCGCGCGCTTAACCAGTTGCGCCCGCGAGCCTACCCACTGATCAAGTTTCACCAAGTACCCGAGGGCTTCACCCAACTGCATCTGCCTATCCGGACCTTGCTCGACACCCTGATCCGGGCGGAAGAGTTCGACGAAGCCTCCGACATCATCAGCCGCATGACATTAGACCAAGCCAGCATTCAATACAGTGAGCGCGCAATTGCCTTGATGAATGCTTACCTGGCTAAAGGAGATTTTGAAGCTGCGGCGGACATCACAAAAGCGATTCCGGTCGCAGGGCAATATTCGGTCAACATCCGCTCCCTGATCGATGCGGCCGATTCTTTACGGGCGGCTGGTAAATACGAGGCCGTCATCCCGCTTTATCAACAAATTGAAGCGATCGTGCCGGATGAGTTCAAAGACAACATCAAAATGTGGCTCGCCTATAGCCTGGTGCTGGCTGATCGCATCGATGAGGCGACCCCCATGATTGATGCCTTAACTGAGCCGGAACCACAGGAAGAGCTGTTCTCCCTGTATAAACTATTGCAAGGCTCACGCGAGTATCGTAGGGGCCACTATGGCAACGCCCTCGACCTGCTGACCCGTGGCTTTGTTCGCGCCCAGACTTCTTACGCCTGGGTGCCCGAAATGCTTTACCTGATCGGTGATTGCTATGCCCGATCCGAAGATAACCTGGCCGCACGGAACGTCTGGACCGAGATCGTCATCCTCTACCCCGAATCTCCCTGGGCCAAACAAGCGGATAACTCGCTTGCCCAACTACCAAAACCTGAACAAGCTCAAGAATTGTAGCTAATCGCACATTCCAAAAACAGACTGAATATTCCCTAAATACACTTTAATCAAAAACCATGAACACATCAAAGCTACGACACCTTCCCACCCTCTTTGCCATCGCACTGTTTGCTATCGCCACACAGTGGGTGCTCACACAGCCGCTTACCGCGCAAGATACTACGGTGGCGACAGATGTCGCCGATAGCGGGGCGGTCGCCAGCGACCAGGAAAAGTCGCTAATCGATATGTATAAAGCTGGTGGCTGGGCAATGTATCCACTCACCCTGCTTTCGATCGGCGGGTTCGGTCTGATCGTCTACAATTTCATGGCCGTCCGCCCGGAACCCATTCTAAACACAGAAGCCACAGTCCAAATCGACGAAGCCCTCGGCAAGCTCGACATCCAGAAAGCCAAAACGCTTTGCCAGGAGAACCCGTCGCCTGCGACCAATATCATCGAAGCAGGCCTCAATCGAGTCGATATTAACCGCTATGACCCGGAACAAGTGAAAGAAGCCATTGAAGAGTCGAGCGCCGAAGAGCTAGCCGGCCCCTTCGTGTTAATCAATTATCTTTCCGTCGTCGGCTCGCTCTCTCCCATGGTCGGTCTGTTGGGAACTGTTTCGGGTATGGTTAAAGCCTTTAACGTGATCGAGGCGGAAGGTGCCGGCAGCGCCCAGGCACTGGCCGGTAACATTTCCGAGGCCTTGATTACCACAGCTACCGGGATGATCATTGGTATCCCGGCTATGTTCTTCTTCTTCTTCTTTAAAAATCGTTATGGCAAGATCACTTCACGCATCGGTCGTGTTGTGGGCGACCTCCAGTTCACCCTGAACAAAGCGATTAAGGATCGCGCCTAAAGCCCCCTTCCCCCACGCACCAAAAAAACTATGGCTATGTGGACCCCAGAAGACGTCGATCCAGAGTTTGAACTGACTCCGATGATCGACGTTGTTTTCCTCCTGATCGCGTTTTTTATGACGCTGATCAGCTTCATCAGCGCTGAATTGGTGCAACTCGAGTTGCCGGAAGCAGAAACAGCCACCGTCCCGGAAGATCCGGGTGAGCGCCAATACATCTCGATAGATGCCAATGGTACGATCTACTTCGGTGCCGCAGAAATCTCGGAAGAGGCACTCACCCAGCGCCTACTCACGGTTAAAGAAGAATTGCCGCAGCTCCGGGTCTTTCTTCGCGCCGACTCAAATACACCTCACCGCCACGTCAACCGTGTCATGGAGGCGACTGCAAATGCCGGCATCTTTGACCTCATCTTCGCTTCATCCAGGGACTAATCATGGCAATCAGCTCCGTACTCGAATCCGAAGATAAAGTCGACATCACGCCGATGATCGACGTCGTCTTCCTGCTGCTCATCTACTTCATGTTCCTGCCACTCCAACAAGAGGCCGATATTGGCATCCGGCTGCCAAGTGACACCCCCCCAGCCGAAAATCTGGAACTCCCCAGCGAACATATTGTCGAAATCTTTCCCAATGGATTAATCCTGCTCAATGGAGCCCCGATGGATGGCACAGACGATCGCCGGATGGAGCGCCTCACCAACACATTGACTCGCCTGAAGCTATCCTCCGATCGTGCGGGCATTGATACCGTTATTAGAATCCAAGCCGATCCCGATTCCCCTCACCAACGCTCGATCGATATATTGAACTCAGCCGCTAAGGCCAGTATCACAAAGGTCTCTTTTGCCGCATACGCAGAATAAAGTCACCCCACTCCGCGATTTCCTATGATTTCCCAGCCACAGAAGCGAAAAATGAATTCAATGCTGCTCAACGTGTTGTTGATCAGTGGGGGCATTCACGTCCTTGCCCTCTTCGTTCTCGGTTCCATCACCGTCTATCGATACATCATCCCCACCGAAGCTCAATTTGAAGCGCCGCCGGAAGTCGCTGAGGAGAAACCACCACCCGATGTTAAAGTCGAAATTCGGCAACAACCACCCCAGCAGCAGCAGGCCATGCAGAATTTAAGCATGCGGCAGGTCGGAAACATCGCCGTCAGTGCGGTCGATGTAAACCTTCCGGACATGCAGGAATCATTTACGGTTAGCGCCGGACTGGGCGGAGTCGGAGGCGGATCACTCCTCGGAGGCACACGCGGCAATATTGGGATCGGGATGTCCGACGTCAGTGTCTTTGGACTCAGGACTCGCGCTGAACGCATTCTTTTTGTCATCGATACCAATCGGGAAATGGTGACTGACGCAAAAGGTGGCCTGAACAGCTATAAAATTATCAAAGACGAGATAACCGATATGGTCGGCAATCTCTCCACCGGGACACTGTTTAATGTCATGCTGGTGGATCGTCGTAATCATAAGCTATTCAGACCACGCCTCGTGCCTGCCGGGCAAGAGGTCCAGCAACAATTGGTCCAGTGGCTGAATCCAATCAATGCGAATGCCCGGAATCCTGGCCTTGAAGGTGACCCGGGAGCCTCTCGAGCCAGCATCACGGCACTAGCTGACGAAGACATCCATAAAGATATAGACTGGTCGGGGCACCGGGGCAATGAAACGGCATTTATAACTCAGGTCGCCATGGAACAAAATGTGGATGCGATCTTTTTTATCACCGGCTACCACCGGGGCTTCGAACAAGTACGGCGGCTGTTAACTGAGCGCGAAGAAGCCGATTGGCAAAGAACGATCAGTAGACGCAGTTATCAAGACCAGTTAGCAGCTCATGAATTAGAGAGGGCGCAGATGCAGGAGCGGATTAACAAAAGATTGGCTGAAATTAACGCGGAACGAAGAAGTCGGGGACAACCCCCTCGTGTGCTGAATCAACGTCATGGGATCTACTCCAACGCGAACGAGTTAAATTTAAACTGGAACACCGAACACCCGGGGAACAGACCAGTTTATCATCGTAGTACCCGTGATGTGGAAAGGTATTTTAGAAACCTTGTCAGTGTCCTATACACAGATAAGGGTGGCGAAAGACCGTCTGTTAATGTCGTGCTTTTTCTTGCTGGCGACGAAGAGATGCGTGACGTGTGGGAAAGACAACTCAGGAGCTACGTCCAATTTTTCAGAGGCAATCACCGTATTATCCGGGGCCTCGACGAGATCAGGAGTGCGCGTAGCTCAGCCAGAACAACCAATTAAGCCCTCAAATTAGACCCTCGAATAGACCATTATGGTATTTTTAATGCGCCTATTGCAGCGGATCAAAAATACGAATGCTGAACGGGAGCCCAATAACAGAATTCTCGGCGCTCAGTGCCGCTTTAACCGATCGAATTGCAGTTTCATTGGTTTTGTGGGTGGTCACCATTAGTTTTGCGGTCCCGTCCTCCAGCTCTTTTTGATTCACCGTGGCAAAGCTGATGTGCTGCTTAGCCAGTATCTCTGATATTTTAGCCAGTACTCCCTGCTCGTCCTTGACGTGGATGCGCAGGTAGTAGCGGCCTACCAGTTGATCCTTGGGCGCCAGCACCAGCCCGTCGGCCAGCTGCTTATAAACAGCTTCATCCTCCTCAGAAATGACCGGGGCCGGTGCGCCTTGCAGCATAAAGACTGCATCCGCAATATCACTGATGACTGAGCTCGAAGTCGCATCCTGCCCAGCACCCCGACCAATCAGCACCGTCGTGCCAACCACATCACCGGTTACGCTCACCCCGTTGTAGACTTCGTCCACGCCCGCAATGATTTCCTTCTTGGAAATAAGCGCCGGGTGTAGGCGAACCGAGAGCTCATTCGCCTCAAAGTCCCGCACAATCACAGCCAGTAGCTTGATTTTGTAGCCCAACTGGCCCGCTATTTCGATATCCTCACCCGTTATTTCACGGATGCCCTCACAGATAATCGCATCCAACTTAACCCACTTCCCGTGCGCTAAATAGGCCAAGATGACTGCTTTGTGTGCCGCATCGATGCCGTCTAGATCCAGTGCCTCATCGGCTTCAACATAACCGAGCTTGCGGGCATCCCCCAGCGTCGAGTCAAAACTCAATCCCTCACGCTCCATCCGCGTCAGGATATAATTGGAGGTGCCATTCAATATACCGAAAATTAACTTGAAGCGATTCGCGACCAGCGCCTCGCGGATGGTCTTGATGATCGGGATACCCCCGGCCACCGAAGCTTCGTAAAAATAGTGTCCACCGTTTTGCCGCGCGAGAGCAAAGAGCTCTTCGCCGTGTTCGCAAATCAAAGCCTTGTTCGCAGTGACGACGATCTTGCCCTGCCGTAGGGCCCGGCGCGTCAGGTCCAGAGCTAGACCGGTGCCGCCCATCAATTCGCAGACGATGTCGATATCCGGGTTATCCACCACACGACTCGGGTCCTCAGAATAAGCCGCTTCCGGCACAGCAACCTCACGAGCCTTACGCATATCGCGGACCACAACCTCAGTAATCTGTAATTGAGCCCCTAAGCGAAACTCCAGCGCTTGACGATTGTTCTCGATGTTTTTCCAAACACCCTGACCGACCACTCCAAAGCCCAGCAGGCCTATCCGTATAATACGTTTCTCAGACATAACTTACAATTTTGTGTAGAACTAGGAGGACTCCCAAAACTCTCCAGATTAAACGCCGGAAACAATACCACCCCCGAAAATACTCAAGGCCATAATCGCTCGGCATGAGCTATAACCGCAGAACGAGGAAGCGCTTAACACCTTCAACCCAGATATAAAGGCGGTTTTGAGCATTTTCCCGCAGAGCACCCGTAATCACACCCAGTTCTGTCACCGCTTCTCCGTTGACCTCAAGGATAACCATTCGGGGTGCCAAGACATCGTAATAAGGCGAGTCTTCCTGTATGCTCACTATCAGTGCCCCGGAAATATCATCGGGAATCGAATATTCCTCTCTCAATGAAGCGTTCAGCAGGCGTAGCTCGACGCCTTCCAAGGGACCATCGGCATGCTGGGGAGAGGCTGGGTCTCCGGTTAAACTCCCCAATACGACAGGCAGACGCAAGGTCTCTCCCTGCCGGATTAAGGTGACTTCGACCTCCGTCCCAGGAAGAATTTGCGACACAACCAAGCGCAACTGGGCGGCTGACTCGATCGCTGTTGCATCAATCTGAGTGATGAAATCACCATGCAGGATGCCTGCTCTGGATGCGGGAGAATCGTCTTGGACTTGGTTGACGAGCGCCCCGCGCGTGCTATCCAAGCCGAAGGCCTCAGCCATCTCCCGGGTCAAGTCATCCGGAAACAGGCCGAGCATGCCACGCGGCACCTCTCCCGTTGCGATCAAATTCGTCGCCACATTCAGAACCATGTTCACCGGAATCGCGAATCCGATCCCAATACTCCCCCCAGTCCGGGAAACGATCGCGGTATTAATCCCGATCAGGCGCCCCCAGGCATCAATCAGTGCGCCTCCGGAATTCCCCAAATTAATCGCCGCGTCTGTCTGTATGAAATCTTCATAGGAACCACGCCCCAGCACCCGGCCTCCCTGATTACGCCCCGTCGCGGAAACAATGCCCTGCGTAGCCGTCAACCCCACATCCAGCGGGTTTCCAATAGCAAACACCACGTCACCAACCCGCAATTGATCACTGTCCGCCAGTGTCACAGCAGGCAAATCCTGCGAAGCATCAATTTTTAATACGGCTACATCCGTCTTCGGGTCTGAGCCTATCAGCTCAGCGATATACTCAGCCCCATCGTTCAAACGCACTTTGATTTCATCCGCAACACGCCCCCGCATTCCCTGAACCACATGGTGATTCGTCACGATATATCCGTCGTGCGAGATGATCACTCCAGAACCAACTCCCAGTTGCTCTTTCCGCTCCCTGAGTCGACCCTGTGGCGCGGAAGGCGGCACCGAATAGCCAAAGCGGCGAAGGATATCCGGGAGCTGCTGAGATTCTCGTGCTGTCACGATTCGAGAAGTATAAACAGCCACCACGGAAGGCGTCGCCTGCTCTAAGACATCCGCATAGGAAACGACTGGTCGACCGGGCTCAAATTCGACCATACGACCATCTACGACGACCTCAAGCGGAGCATTCGATGCAGCCTCCTGCCCGACCGAGTCGCTGCTCTTCGCCAGACCCGGGTGGAAGCAAGTGCAGATAAAACAAAATAAAGTAAAGGTATATCTCATAGTGGACTTTAGTTACCAGCTTTGGAAGCAGACAGAACCGAACTTTGCTGGTTCCGCAAATTAATGTGCTTTTTATCTAAAATGGGTGACAGACCCAGTCTTCGGCACCCTCAATTCCAAGCGTTGTCCGCAAACGCCAAGCCACGACGAGAGCCGCCACCAGCGCCACACCCCGCTGGATCCGTATCAGCGTCCCGGGCGTCACACGCAGTTGAACCCGCATAAACTGACTCTGCGCCAACCACAGCAAGGGCAGCGTCCCCAAGCCAAAGCCGATGGCAAACTCGGCCCCTTTCAGCGCCGATCCGGAAAAAAGTGCGAGGCCAAAAATCATATACAAGGGCCCACAGGGTAGCAACGGACTGGCCAGGCCGATGGCCGCCGCCGCGACCGGCTTTTGCAAACGCATGAAACGAGCCGTCAGTCGCCGATAGAGCCCACCCAACCACTTTGGCTTAGGGAAAAAGCGATCTGCCCGAAATGCCACCACTAGAAAGAAGAGCACCAATATCCACGGCAGATAATTCAACCAGGAATCCTCCACCGTACGAATAATGACCGAGCCAAAAGCTCCGGCCAATGTCCCGACCACCGCATAGGAAAACAACTTTGCCAGATGATAAGCGGTCAATACAAGCTGAGGGCTCGCATCCTTTTCCCGGGTCGGCGCAAAGGCACAGGAGAGCGGACCACACATAGCCACACAGTGCACACTGGTAATCAACCCGGCGATCAGGGCTGTATAGGCATTATAAATTGTCTGGTATTCAAACATTGCTGCGTTCCATCGAATAAGACTTAGATCAGCTCAAAGACAAGCGCCGTCGTATTATCTTTACCATCGGCCCGCACCGCCTCCTGGACCAAACGCTCGGCCACATCGCTCGGCGCATTGCGCGGCGGGTTTCGAATCAAGCGCTTCATCCCACTATTAAACAGCCCTTCCACCAAACCATCACTGCACAATAAAAAAGCGTCTCCGGGCTCATAGCCGATGGCACTGAATTGAGGGCTCAAGTTTTGGGTTTTTCCACCAAGCACCTGCTGCAGCGAATTACGCCCCGCATGTGCACGGGCCTCCATCTCCGTCAGCTTTCCCTCACGCTGCTGCCAGCCGACATGCGTATGATCATGGCTCACCTGCTGAATACCTCCAGCCGCCGGCAGTCGATAAATACGACTATCTCCCACGTGCGCCAGGTAGACCCAACCAGGACGTACCCAACAAAGACTCAGGGTCGCTCCCATACCACTGCACTCCTCGTAGCATTGGCCCAATTGCGTCAACTCGCGATGGATCTGGTCAAATAACTCGCCCAACAAATCCTGAAAGCCGATCCCCATTCCACCAGCGGCTCCCCGAAAAACCCCGGGGAACAGGCGCGTAATCTTATCCACCGCGATTCGACTCGCAAACTCACCCGCGTTGGCCCCGCCCATCCCATCACTCACCGCAAATATATAATCATTCTCCTCAATCCCAGCCTCGCCATACTTGCCAAGCCGCCGCACGCCCTCGCCATTGATCGCCAAGGCCAAAAAGGCATCTTCATTATTCTTCCGAAAGCGGCCGACATCCGTCCGGCCAGACCAACGAATCAGCGAAGCATCCTGTTGGCTGTCCTCAGACATCGCCGCTGGCTTCCTTCCATTGACTCCGATCCGCCACCGACTCCATCTTTGGAGAAGGCGGATAACCCGCCACCAAAATTGAGGCAAATTCGAAATCGATCACACAAAAACGCCCCAACTGCGCGCTGTAAGTGAGGTTACGCACCTCCGCATCATCGTGACGAACCCCATATTGCTCCAACTCCGCAAAAATCTGCTGCTTTTTCTTGTCACTCATCTGGTCCACCCGCTTGCCGCAGTTCGTCGTCACCAAATAAAGCTTCTTGTCATCTTTATGCACGATTTTGGGCACGAATGGACAGTTGTGCTTTTCCAGAAACTCGAGCACACGCACTTCGTTCTCATAGCGCTCCCGGGCCTGCGGACCCTTAAAAGTCTTATAGACCAAACCATCATAACCGATATGAACAACGGCACGTGCTGTATTTTTCGCTTCCTCCATGTGACCGCAGTAAAATCGTCAACTCGCCGGGTGCAACGTAAAGATTCACACAAAAATGTTCGACAATTCCAAATTTTGAAGCGTAAAAAGACTTTGAGTATTTGCGGTGGCACGCATTTTGCTTACTTCCAATCCTTCCAATGGTGGCATCGCCTGCCAACCATGGAAGCAAACAGTCAACCAACAACCTGACAAAACACAGAACAAAATGGCTAAACTAAAACTCGAATACCTCTGGCTCGACGGATACACGCCCGTCCCCAACTTGCGCGGCAAGACTTGCATTAAAGAAGGTGACCCTGACAAATGGTCCCTTAAAGACTGCCCACTTTGGGGCTTCGACGGCAGCTCGACCCGACAAGCCGAAGGCAGCAGCTCGGATTGTGTCCTCAAGCCAGTCGCACTCTTCCCCGACAGCACGCGTAAAAACGGCTTCCTCGTGATGTGTGAGGTCATGATGCCAGATGGCGTCACACCGCACCCAACCAACGCCCGTGCCACCATCCCGGAAGATCTCGGTCTTTGGGTCGGCCTGGAGCAGGAATATTTCCTCATCCAGGACGGTCGCGCCCTGGGCTGGCCAGACAATGGCTACCCAGCCCCACAAGGCGACTACTACTGCGGTGCCGGCTACTCCTCTGTCGGTGATATCGCCCGGGCCATCGTCGAGGAACACCTCGACATCTGCCTCGACGCAGGCATCAACCACGAAGGCATCAACGCCGAGGTCGCAAAAGGCCAGTGGGAATTCCAAATCTTTGGTAAAGGTGCCTACAACGCATGCGACCAGGTTTGGGTGGCCCGCTACATCCTCCAGCGCCTGTGCGAAAAGTATGGTGTCGATGTCGAATACCACTGCAAGCCGTACACCGGCGACTGGAACGGCTCCGGGATGCACTGCAACTTCTCCACCGATTATATGCGTGAAACCGGCGGTAAGGAATACTTCCTCAAGCTGATGGACAAGTTCGAAGAGTATAAGGACGAGCATATCGCCGCTTATGGTCCCGACAACCATATGCGCCTGACCGGTCTCCACGAAACTCAGTCGATCGACAAGTTCTCCTGGGGCATCGCCGACCGTGGAGCTTCGATCCGTGTCCCGCACAGCTTCGTCAAAAACGATGCCTACAAGGGCTACCTCGAAGACCGTCGTCCCAACTCACAGGGCGACCCCTACCAAATCGTCTCCCGTGTCTCCCGGACCGTGGCCGAAGTCGAAGCCGAATTCAGCTAAGCACTCCAGAATACCTGCTATTCTCAAAACAACGCCACCTCGATTAGAGGTGGCGTTTTTTTGTACCGCCCCCAACCCACCGAGATTATAGGGCCACCTCAGAGTGGCGTGCTCGCTTGCGAGCGCCTGCAGTGTTGTTGGCCTACCGAGCATCCAGTTAGCGGTGGCAACGCAAGCGTCCGCGAGCGGACACGCCACGTGAACAGTGAAATATTTAAATCTCACAGGATACTAGTAGACTGCAAAAAGTTTTCTTTCGTAGCGTGCCGAAGAGATAAACGTTACGGCCAACTAGCGTCGAATACCGTACTTCAAAATCACGTAAATCGCCCGTACCCCATCCCGCCAGCCGATCTTCTTGCCCTCTTCATAGGTACGCCCGTAGTAAGAAATACCCACTTCAAATATACGGACTTTTAACTTGGCCACCTTAGCCGTCAGCTCCGGCTCCACGCCGAAGCGGCTCTCCTCCACCGTAATCTGATCCAACACCTCACGCCGAAAAACCTTATAACAGCACTCCATGTCGGTCAGATTCAAATTTGTCAGCATGTTACTCAACATGGTCAAAAACTTATTGCCCAACATGTGCCAGTAAAACACCACCCGATGCGCACCGCCGCCCATGAAGCGCGAACCAAACACCACATCGGCCTGCCCACGAAGAATCGGCCGGATTAGCCCAGGCAGCTCCTCCGGGTCATACTCGAGGTCCGCATCCTGAATCGCCACAATGTCCCCAGTCGCCTCGGCAAATCCGGTCCGCAGCGCCGCCCCCTTCCCCTGGTTCACCTCATGGTAGCATTTCTTGAAGAGCGGCTCGTCAAACGCCGTTTCCAGCAAGGCCCGCGTGCCATCCGTCGACCCATCATCCACCAAAACGATCTCTTTGATCGATAGCCCCTCCACCGCCCGCACACGACGGACGATCTCATGCAAGGTATCACGCTCGTTGTAGATGGGAATGACAATGGATACCTGCATGGATTCATATGAAGTAAAACGCCCCGCCATTCTGCAATACAAATAAGCATCAGTCTGCTTACCTCAGTGCTTGCTTCGATCGAAGCAAAGGATCATCTTTTCGAGACTAAATCATGCCCACGAATCCCACACTCTCCATTGTCATCCCCGTCTGCAACGAGGCGGCTAGCTTGGAGCCCCTCTTCGAGAAGATTGCCACGACAATGGAGGCGATGGAGCCAGGCTCGCTCGACCACTTCGAAGTCATCTTTGTCGATGATGGCAGCAGCGACGCATCCTGGGAAACACTCCAACGGCTCAAAGCCAGCCACCCCAGCCAAGTCCGCGCCCTACGCTTCCGCCGCAATCACGGCAAAGCCGCTGCCCTCGCTGCCGGTTTTGCCGCCGCTCAGGCCGAAATCATTCTCACCATGGACGCCGACCTCCAGGACGAGCCCGAGGAGATCCCAAACTTTCTACAAAAGCTCAATGAAGGCTTCGACTGCGTCTCCGGGTGGAAACAACTGCGCCAAGACCCCCTCGGCAAGACCCTCCCCTCCCGTGTTTTTAACTTCGCTACCCGCTGGGCCACCGGAGTCAAAATCCACGACTTCAACTGCGGCTTTAAAGCCTACCGGGCCGAGGCAATTCAAGGCATCCAAATCTATGGCGAGCTCCATCGCTACATCCCCGTCCTTCTCGCCGCCGAAGGCTTCACCACCACTGAGATCCCGGTCCAACACCACCGCCGCACCCATGGCGTCTCCAAATACGGCTGGAAGCGCCTCTTCAAGGGTGGCCTCGATTTGATTACTGTGGTTATGCTCACCCGCTACCTGAAACGCCCCGGACACTTATTCGGCGGCCTCGGCCTACTCAGTGCAATCACCGGTTTCAGTATACTCGCCTGGCTGAGCTTCGACAAAATTGTTCTGGGCAGCGGCATCGGCCACCGCCCACTTCTGCAATTAGGCATCCTGCTCGTCATTCTGGGCGTGCAGCTCATCTCCACCGGCCTGATCGGCGAACTCATCCAGTTTAACAGTAAATCAAAACAACAAAAAGCACCCAAAATAACTGAAACTCTTTGATCCGTGGCCCAACGTGGCGTGCTCGCTCGCGAGCGCCCTTTCGACTGGTCGGCCCACATTGCTCCTAGACGATTCCCGCCCGAACAAACTTACGCGCCTCAACAAACATTCTCATGCAATTTATCGACATCCAAGCCATCCACCAGCGCAGCGCCTCGCAAATCGATCAGGCCGTGGCCAAAGTCTTCGCCCACGGCCGCTACATCAACGGCCCCGAAGTCTACCAGCTCGAAGCCACCCTCGGCCAATTTCTCGGCGGCACCGACGAGCCCCTCCACTGCATTGCTGTAGCGAGTGGCACCATGGCCCTCGAAGTCGCCCTTCGCGCCCTCGGCATCGGCCCGGGCGACGAAGTCATCACCACCCCCTTCACCTGGATCAGCACCGCCGAAACCATCGCCCTCGTCGGAGCCACCCCTGTCTTTGCCGACATCGAAGACCACACCTATAACATCGACCCCAAAGAAGTGGAGAAGGTCATCAGCCCGAAGACCAAAGCCATCATCCCCGTCGACCTCTTCGGCCAGATGGCCGACTACCCCGCCCTCGAAGCCATCGCCCAAAAGCATGGTCTGAAAATTATCGAAGACGCCGCCCAGAGCTTCGGAGCCGAGCAAAATGGACGCAAGGCTGGCAGCATGGGCACAGTCGCCACCACCAGCTTCTTCCCCGCCAAACCACTCGGCGGCTACGGCGACGGCGGTGCCGTCTTCACCCGAGATGCAGCACTCGCCGAAGCCATCCGCGCCATCACCAACCATGGCTGCAAAGAGCGCGAGGCACACTACATCCTCGGCACCAATGGGCGCTGTGACAGCCTGCAAGCCGCCATCATTCAGGCCAAGTTCCCCAACTTCCGCGACGAGGAAATTGCCCTCCGCCAGAAAATCGGTGCCCGTTACACCGAGGCACTGAAAAACCACGTAGTCACCCCGGAAATCCACCCCGGTAACACCCACATCTACGCCCAATACACCATCCGCACCCAAAACCGTGATGCCCTCGCCGAGGCCCTCAAAGCCGCCGATATCCCCAGCTCCGTCTATTACCGCCGCCCACTCCACCAACAGCCAGTCTTCGCCCACCTCCCCTGCGCCACCAAATCCTTTCCAATCACCGAGCAAGCCAGCCAAGAGGTCGTCAGCTTGCCGTTTTATCCGTATTTGAGCGAGGACGATCAGGATAAAATTATAAACGCTATTATTGCATGGGCATAAAAACCCCTCAAGCGAAAGAAATGCCCTTATCGTAAACCTTATAAAAACAACCTAAGTTGTTAAAGACCTACCAGTCAATTTATCGTTTATTAACCCCTTCTGAACGCAAGCGGGCAATCTTGTTGCTATTTATGGTCTTGGCCATGGCGATGTTCGATATGATCGGAATCGCATCGATCATCCCCTTCTTGGGGGTACTTTCGGACACCAATGCAATCGAAGCCTCTCCTTATTTAAGTTGGATCTATCAGCAAATGGGATTCTCAACGGAACGAGCGTTTCTGATTTTCCTCGGCAGCATCTTTTTGCTTTTGCTAGTGAGCTCACTCGCATTCAAAACCGTTACGATGTATGCCTTGCTATGTTTTACGAACATGCGGAGCTATTCAATCGCATGCAAACTGGTGCGAGGGTATTTGAACCAACCTTATGAATGGTTTCTAAATCAAAATAGTGGAGATCTCACAAAGAATGTACTCAGCGAAGTCGACCAAGCGGTCATTGGCGGCATTGTACCAGCCCTTCAACTTATTGCGCAAGGAACTCTGGCAGCGGCCATTGTTGCACTTCTTTTTCTAACTGATCCTTTACTGGCGCTTACTGTAGCAGGCGGATTAGGCACTGTTTACGCTATTTTTTACCTGTCTCTGCGCAAATACCTAAAAAAAATTGGAGGTGAACGCATAAAATCGAATAGTGCTCGTTTTAAACTGATGCAGGAAACTTTTGGAACGATAAAACAAATAAAAATACGCCAGCTTGAAACTACCATGATCGAGCGTTTTACCCCACCCGCTCGCAGCTACGCTCGTAATCTAGCCCTATCCCAGGTTATCGCACAGATTCCCCGTTATTTGTTTGAGGCAGTAGCTTTCGGTGGATTTCTGGTCATTGTACTTTTCTTTTTAATCACAGAGGGCAATATCGAAACGCGCATCCCGACCCTTGGGCTTTTTGCGTTTGCTGGCTATCGACTCATGCCAGTCCTTCAAAACATTTTCAAATGCCTTGCACAAATCCGTTTCACTCAACCAGTACTAAGGACCTTAGGCAAAGAGATAAAAGAATTGAACCAGAAAACTCGTCATACTGGTTCGAACGAAAAACCCCTAACCTTCAAAAAGGAGATTAAGTTGGAGGATATATCCTACACTTATCCATCCGCAAAGAATCCAACCTTTTCGGGTCTCAATATGACTATTCCGGCACGAACGACCACCGCCGTTATAGGAAAAACTGGTTCAGGGAAAACCACCTTAGTCGACATTCTCCTTGGACTCCTGACACCAACGGCAGGTAAGCTCACAGTGGATAGTGTTGTCATCACAGCGGGCAATCTGGATTTTTGGCAAAAAATGATTGGCTATGTCCCCCAGGGTATCGTTTTAACCGACGATTCTATACGCGCAAATATAGCATTCGGGATTCACCCCGATAACATTGATGAGAGCGCCATTATTGAAGCGGCTAAAATGGCGCAAATTCATCAGCACATTGTCACAAATCTACCAGACGGATATTCGACAACAGTCGGTGAACGTGGGGTTCGCTTATCCGGAGGACAGATCCAGCGAATCGGTATCGCCCGAGCCCTTTACCATGCCCCCGAAGTCTTGGTTCTTGATGAAGCGACGAGCGCACTCGACAACGAAACCGAAGCGGATGTGATGAAAACCATTCAGCGACTCGGAGGCAAAAAAACAGTGGTCATTATTGCACATCGCTTAAATACAATCGCCCATTGCGATCAAATTATCAATCTTGGTCCTGAAAAAATTGATGGTTAATCCTCCCGATAGTCCACTCGAAATGCACAAAAGTCGCAAGATGGGAAAGAGAAACGCTGGTAAAATGCTGACGATGCGCAGAGCCCTTACTGTAGTTTTCCTTTGTATAGCAATCTTGCTAGCCTATTTCAATGCCACCATTGAAAATTTGAACTCCAATTTGGCAACACCTCTCAACCATTTTCCCCTGGACACTCCACCAAGAGAATCGCTTGCCGCAATCACCTGGCCGAAACACAATGATTTCCCGAATAAGACAGCCCTAATTCTAGTCGACGTATGGCGCGGGGAAAAATTCGACGATTTTGTACACTATCGCATAAATCCATTGGTTGCATTCTTTAGGAATCACGGTGCTGTCATTATTCATGCGCCTTCACAAAGAGGAATGAGGGGTATACACCCTGATCTTATTGTACACCAAGAAGACATTACAATCAGCGGATTCAGGATTATCGAAAAAGAACAACTTGCTAAAGCTGGTGTTGAAAAAATATACTTGGCAGGCACCGACGGTGCTCTGTGTATCATAGACAAGCCGATTGGCCTTCACTCCTTACGTTCCGCTTCATTTGAGCAAACCACTGTTATTCACGATGCTGTTCATACTAAAGACCCTGCAAGTCGTGCCATAACGCTTCAAATTATAGAAAATAATTATTCCCCCGTAGTTAATTTTGCTGAAATTGCTGAATTGCTCAACCGTCCACTCCCCAAGGACTTCTTGAAAGACGTCACCCATGTTACAGGAACGTGGTATAACAAAGAACATATGCTCTCAACCCTGACGCAATTACCTACAAAATGGGCCATGATTGTTGACCATGTCGGAATTACTGACTCAGAAATAAAATTGCCAAACTATTTAGAGACATCAACAGCTAAAGCGCTGACACAACTAATTGAGCATACCCTCGAATCCGAACTGCCGCTACTCGTTCTAAGTGATAAAGAGATTAGCCTGATTAAACTCGACGACAATGGGTATTACACATCTGAAGTGCTCAATAAACTGGATATTGATCGTATCACTGAGTCGATGGAAATATCACACTTTCTTTACGCTGCTGGGGATTACACGGGTAATCTGATTTTTGGGGAATTTGGACGCATGAGCTTCTATCGGGATACACGCTATTTTTCAAATACGAAATTAGAAAACACACAGCATGTTATACTCCTCGACACTCTTGACTACGGCGATTCAAAAGTGAAAAGATACGAGATCCTCCAGTTTATTAACCGGCACAGCCATAGTAGAAAAAACATTCATGCAAACGCGGTCGATCTGGCTTCTTCATGGGACGTCCCAGATCCAATGATCCCATCAACAGACTGATTAGTCACGTTTTTACAGCGATGTATCGTTAAAAAAATTTGCGTAGAAACAATTCCAAATTCAGCATCATCCACACCTTAAGTGCGGTCGAATGATTCTCTGACAATTCTCGTCCTTTAAATAACCCCGCAAGATATTGCCGATCAAATAAATCCGCCGTTCTCGCATCGGTTGCAAGCAGACAGGACTGCGCATAATCACGGAAAACTTCATCAAACCAACAATGCAATGGAACTGGGAACCCAAGCTTTTTCCGGTACAATATCTCTTTCGGTAAAATCCCGAGAAACGCGCGTTTTAATATAAATTTCGGACAGTCAAATTTCTCACTTATTTCGTGACTTAACAACATTCTTAAGTCGCTACCATGATGCCGCCAAGCCAGTTTGTATCGAACCGGCAAACTTAAGGCAAACTCAGCTAATCGATGATCTACAAACGGAACGCGCCCCTCAACACCGACCGCCATCGTCGCATTATCCAAACGCTGCAGTAAGCCCGGCAGATGTCCCTTGATAAACGCATAGGAAAAAATCTGTTCTAACTCTTCTCCGTTAGCTGCTTCAAAATGCTGACGGAAAGAAGCTGCAATATCATAGCCACTACTCTCGTTTCTGAAAGCCTCAGAGAGCATCGGTGATTTCGCTAAATCACCCCAGTAACTGTATTGATTAATAAAAAAATCGAGTGCACTGCCGGGAAGAGCGCCATAATGCCTCTTAAATTTTTCCCTGAACCTTGCCTCGCTCCTGCCATGAACTAGCCGCCGATAGTCGTAAGCTGAACGAAATATTCGTCCGTACCCCATAAAGAGTTCATCTGCACCTTCACCCGACAAAACTACTGTCACCTTTTTCTTCAACTCCTTCGATAAAATAAATATAGGAATCTCGTTCGGAACTGCTAAAGGTGCTCCTTTTAGATGAATTAGCTCCTCCATCTCCTCAATATATTGCTCACCATCCAGCATAATCTCGGTATGATCTGTATTGTAACGATCAGCGATTATATCCGAATACTTGAACTCATTAAAGTCAGGCTGCTCAAAACCAATTGAGAAAGTGCTTAACTGTTTTCGGCTCATTCTCGACGAAACGGCAACTAGAGCACTCGAATCAACACCACCTGACAAGTAGGCACCGACAGGAACATCCGCAATTAAATGACTCTGAGTTGATTCGCTGAAAAGATTGTTCACCGCACGTTTTGCATCAGCAAATGAACCTCTAAAAGACCCTATATTATTACGGCAGTCCCAATACTCCTGAATAGAATGATTACCATTAGAATAAGTTAAACATGTCCCCGGTGCCAGGGAAAAGACCCCTTCGAATAAGGTCTCCTCACCGATAGGATACCTAAAGCAAAGATAGGAGGCGATTGCTGAGCGCCTAAGAGAGTGCAATCTCCCAAAAGTTCCTATGAGCGCATTAAGCTGGGACGAAAAGGTCAATCTTCCATCTTCTACACTATAATACAGGGGCTTAACCCCCAAGCGATCCCGAACTAGAAGTGCTTGTCCGCTCTTCTGATCATAGAAACAGAATGCAAACATACCGACACACTTACTTACAAATGCAATCCCCGCATGAACCAGTCCATAAAGCAAAACTTCAGTATCAGAGGTAGTCCGAAACTCGAAACCTTTTCTAACAAGTTCAGCCCTCAGCTTCTTAAAATTATAGATTTCCCCATTAAATGTGAGAACATATCGCTTACAACGACTCTCGAATGGCTGAGCAGATCGATTATCCAAGTCTAATATTTTTAATCGACGATGGCCGAAAGCAGCTGAAGGTGAGTACCATGAACCCCGACCATCTGGCCCACGGCCCACCATTTTATCCACCGCCTTCTCAAACTTTGGTCGATCTAAAAAAGTAGTGTCTCCAACGAGGCCTAAAATTCCGCACATAAGTAATTAACCTGATTTCTGAAATTTAGTCGGCAGATGGCATGGGCACTATCAACTCTATAAGCGAACAAAGACGTTCACTGTTATTCGAACTGTGGAATTCATTAAACCGTTGGTTGATTTGGCTTCGCCGTTCCTTTCCCTCTGTTAATCCTGAGAGACATAATTCAAGCTGTTCCTCAATTTCCAACCAATTGTAAGCAACTGTTCCAGCAACAACATCTTTTGACTCATAAAAAAAACCTTCCTTTTCGCGGTAACTATCAAAATCGAACCATGCGTAAATTACCGGTCGGCCACTTAGAAGATAGTCAAAAATAACACTACTATAATCAGATATCAAAATATCAAACGTGTCCAGCGTTTCATAAATATCCTCAGTATTCTCAATGTGGACTCGTTGAAAACGACTCACTTCAGTCGCAAAACTCTGCATCTTCCTCATCGCATATGGATGGAAACGAAAAAAGAAATCAATAGAATTAATTTCACAGAACTCTTCCAATCGCTGGATACTGAATTCATAATCTCTGACGAGTTGAAAGTCGTCGACCCAGTCACTATTCCGCCACGTCGGCATGTAAACGACTCTACGCCGTTTACGGATTACAGGCTGACTCGAACGCGCTAGCCAAACATCATTTTTGGGGTATCCACAAAAGAGAAAATCGATATCACTCAAGTTGAATGCACTTTTGAAACTTTTACTCGTCTCGATTGATGGTGCCAAAAACTTGTCGTAACCGAATCGGTTATTAAGAAATGGAAATAGGCTCCGAAAAACCTTCCCCACCAGCAATTCAAAGGCTCTAAATTTTTGGCGGGGACTCTCAGTCCCTATTTTCTTCATTGGTGTCCCATGCCAGAGCTGAACTCTAATGGTTTTTCTTGTGGTAACGTAATCATTGAAATCCGTAATTGTTTTCTTGGTATGAGAAAAAAATACGCATTCTGCCCGGGCCGAATAATAATAACCCGCTGGCGAGTAAGCGTAAACACAGGGTAAACCGCGACCTTTAAGCTCCCTCAAAACACTCCATTTTTTTGTGACCCACAGCGCCTTAATTTCAGGTCGCTGCTCACAAAGATATAAATACAAATGCTTAGGGTTCTCACTGAAAGAAGTTCCCTGCCGACTCCCGAATATCCATAATCTACGCTGAACAGGAATTACACTCGAAATCCAATAAAGAGGAAAATTAACAATGTAAAAAACGAACATGTGTGAGAACTCTATTATACTTCGAAGCAACACTGCACTCAGAACACTAAAGCCCAAAGCAATGAACAGAATCTCGCGTGAACCATATAATTTCGGATGAAATAGCGCAGCTAAACCCGACAGAATTAACCAGCATATAAAAAAAACACAAAAAATGCCAAAAGTCAGCTTAAGACTGGTTTTCACATAAAACTTTGTCCTCAGGTAAGTGAGTTTCATTGCTGCGGCAATTTGTTTTGCTCAGGAGTCTCCCGCCTTAATTCTAGAATTTTATTCACCTTAGTTGTCGAAACAGTCTTTGTATAAGGAAAATATACAATCCGAACACCGACTTCCTTAAATCGACCGTCAAGTTCCTTCCACTTATCACTTTCAAACCAATCATCTCCCACGAACATAATGTCGAAGCGCACTTTCTCCCACGCCTCCCATTTATTCATGGTATCTTGCTTAATCGCAACATCTACACACTTAATATTGCGCACTATTTCGATTCGCTGATCAAAGGGGATCACTGGTATTTTGTTTTTACTCTCGATAACAAGTTCATCCGAAGTAACCCCTACGATTAAACGATCACACATTGCTCTTGAATTACGCAGTATGTTAAGGTGTCCCAAATGGAATAGATCGAAAACTCCTGTAGTGTATCCTATTATCATTTATGTTCTAAAATTTTTGTTATTTATTATCTCTGAAAATCACTTCAGACCTTATAAATCGCAGAGCCTGCTTGAAGCATCCAGCATAAAATATCCATCTATGCCCTTGTGGATAATAATTAACGCTGAATGCAATACTTATATAATCGCTCCGTCTGCCTGGCGACCACATCCGGAGCGAAGTGTTCGGCAACCTTAACTTGAGCAGCTGCAGCCATACGCTCTCCTTCAAGTGGGTTCGCCAGTATCCCTACAAGCAGACTGGCCAAGTGCTTGGTATCTCCCGGCGTGAACAGCCGCCCCGTCACCCCCTCATCGACCATGTCCACAATGCCCCCCATACGCGAGGCAATGACTGGTGTCCCCGTCGACATCGCCTCGACCACGACTAAACCCTGCGCCTCTTGCCACGTCCCCACCAACTTACTGGGCACCACTAAAACCTCGGCGGCGGCCATCCAAGTAGCTATTTCATCGCCCGGTCGCCACCCGATGAACTCGACTGATTGGGCAATCCCCAATTCGTTCGCCATTGCCTCCATTTGGCTGCGCAAAACACCATCGCCTACAAATAGGCACTTCGCGCTGTCCACTTGCTTGATCACTCTCGAAAACGCCTCCAGTAAATCCAGAACACCTTTCTGCTCGATAAATCTTCCGACGAACAGAATTCGGGGTGCATCCCCAAATTTTTGATTGATCGCCTCTAGGAGGTCAGCATTGACCTCCACACGGTTAGCTACCGCCGGAATCTGATGCACTTTTTCAATCGACGCCCCTTGCTCAAGGACGGCTTTTAGCGTAGCCGAGCTATTCACTGTGATCGCATCCGCATGGCGAAGAACTTGACGTTTCAACAACCCCATCGCCCCATCCTTCGACAACCCGAAGACATCATTACCGTGGCTCGTACAAATATGAGGAATCCCAAACAAGCGGCCCGCAATTATGGCCACTAAACCCTGCGGCAGTAGCGAGTGCGAATGAATTAGATCCGGCTTCCAAATCAAACATTCCGCCAATAAGTGAAAAGCTTGTGCGAGAATCAGAAATGGCAAAAGCAATGCCGTCCAAGGCTTTGCCTTCAATCGAATGAGCATACCTCCGTCATAGCAAAGCTGTTGAGCCCCACTTGGCCACATATATCGATAGCGGCGGACGGAGATCCCCTCTGATTCTTCATAGATCAGCGCTCCTTTGGCATGTGGCACCAACACTCGTATTGTATAACCATTTGCTGCCATTAACTCCGCTTGATTTCTGACAAATGGTGGCGTTGCATCCCCTGGCCAACGGGGAAAAACAGACGTTGCGTATAATATTTTCATGAGAACACTCTACTTTGTATCAAAAGCTCACCATCGGCACACCCCTACGCTCGATAGAGAATCGCACTTTTTCCTGAGTAATGAGTGTGCAGTGCATTTTTAAGATTCCCTACTCCGCCAAAGAAAATATAAAACATAGAGGAATGCCCTTCCGCTCCACCGCATGCAGCAAATCCGCCTCAGGGTAGCTGTTATGAAAGTTGAAACGTGTCATCGAAACGAAAAAATCGGCTCCCTCTGGTTCCGCTGTGACCTCGAACCTACTTGAGTTCAGGTGCTCCTGCAGCATCCAAAAAGAGTAGAGTTGGTGGACCCGAAAGATCCGCTCCCCTCCCGGATCAATTTCTTCAACATGGGCATTTAACCACTCGGCCGCCTCTTTGTGTGAAAGCCCCCAGTAGTCGGTTTCGTCGCGGCCGAAAGCTCCTGGCAACCCGCCGGATATTTGATTAAAATAAACATACTGATAGGGGTGTAAGCGGACCATCTCAATAGTGACGAGCCCCGCAGCCAAGGCCATTACAGCCTGTAAAACAACTATGAACCGGGGACGTCCTGCCCGTTCGATTTGACGCAGTATCCATTCAAAACCGAGAGCAGCGACACAAACCATTGGAGGTAAAACAAAGAGGAAATGACGTAAGCCGTCATAAATAACCGGATCCTTCCAAAGCATATAACCCAACGGAAATATCCAGGCGAAGACGATTAAGCTGCGTGGAATCCATTTACATGCGCTCGGCCAGAGGCCAGAACGCCCATAGGAAACGACAGTGATCACACCCAAAGCCATCCCCAAAGCCAACAGTAGCAGTATGTGTTCAGGGGTCGTGTAAACGATCCAATAGGGAATATAATAAAACGGAAGATTGCTGGCCTCCCAAAAATGCCCATCCATTAACACCACCCCGGACCAGCTATAACTTTGCACCGTTTCCAAGGCCTGACTTGCGCCGGAAAAAGGATTCCGGTGCACGGTCGGCCAAAACAAGAAAAGAATGCTAAACCCGATGGCACCTGCAGCAAAACCGCGTAGCACCCAAAGCTTGATATCGGAAAGCCATGGCAAGGATCGCACCGACTGACCGGATCTGAGATTCACGCCGTATTTCGCGGCAACATAAATCAGGGCGAATAAACCAAAATAGCAAAAAATCAGAAAGCCGGCGATCCGCGTGGACATGGAAAGCCCACCGGCCACACCAATCCATACAACATATTTCCAAGGCACCGAGGGGAGCCTTGAGAAGCAGGCAACCAAAGCCCAAAGGCCGAAGATATAGGTCCCAGCTAATGGAATATCCTTCGGGTTGAAAAACATGTGTCCATAATATCTAGGTAGGGTCGCAAGGAAAAGCAAAGCCCACAGGCCCGCGCGCTCGCCTCCAAGGCGCGCTGTCAAACGCCAAGCCGAGAGAATGCCCAACATCCCGAAAAGAAAGCTATAAACATGCCCTTTCTGGCTTCGGGTTCCGAGGTTCGGAAATTGCTCGTGGAATAAAGCGAGCGGAAGGTCAAATAAACCGGGGTAACTACTGGTCTGTCGGTCCGGCGTTTCCCCGGAAAGCAACCCCTTATAATAGTCCAGCTTGGAATCGCCCCCAGCGAACCGAAAAGGCTCATCCCAAGTCATTCCATAATGCCCTGTAGTGAAAAGACCCATCCCCATGCAAAGCAGTAAAAAACCAACCGCCAGTCGGCGATAGATTGGTTCATGTGGATTGTCTTGGGGCATCATCGGAATCTTCACTCAGTGCTGTAACTTAAGGCAAAGCTAAAACGCTGCGGGCAACTGCCCAATGAGCACGCCCACTCACCTGAATCACCGAAGTTGACGTAGTGCCTCATAAGCCACGATCCCAACAGAAGTCGACAAGTTCAGCGACCGGAGAGTTTTGTTTCTATGCGGAATCGTTAAGCGCTGCTCCGCCAGTTTCTCGTGCAACCAGTCCGGCACTCCATGCCCCTCACTGCCGAAAATCAGGCCGTCACCATCGGCAAACTCAACATCCCAATAGGCCTGAGCTGCTTTTGTTGTCAGGAGCCAGAGACGCTTGGGCGTAGCCGCACTAGCCTCGAAGGCCTCCCAGTCTTGGTGATGGTGCACATCGAGCGAATGCCAGTAGTCCATCCCGCTTCGCTTCAAGTGCTTGTCCGTAATCGTAAAACCCAGCGGGTGGATGAGGTGCAAGCGACTCTCGGTAATCGCGCAGAGCCGACCGATATTCCCCGTGTTTTGCGGAATTTCCGGATTAAATAGAACAATGTGCAGCATCAGTTAGGCAAAAATATCGCTCCAGTTTATTGAAATCACAGCAGCCCAACAAATCAAACAGTTGAGCAAACTAAGAAACACGGCGGCACTACCCATATCTTTAGCCCGCTTGGCTAGAGGGCGATTACGCAACGAGATATCATCCACCACTGCCTCCACCGCTGAGTTCAACAACTCGACAATTAGCACCAGTAGAACACTGGCCACGAGAACCAGATGCTGCCCAAGGGGAACACTTAGCAGAAAAGAAGCAGGGATTAGCACAGCGGCGAGAAACACTTCCTGCCGGAAGGCCGCTTCGTATTTCATCGACGACACTAAACCGTCGAGAGAATACGAAAACGCCTTAAAGACGCGCTTAATACCCGTGCTCTTATGCATGTTTGAATCCATCTCTTCTGTTTCCATAATTTTATTCTAAGAATAAACCCGCTTCTTTAGATCACGCATCGAATGCAATTGCCCCCAAGCGCTTCCCGGCAATGCCTTTCCGGCTTTTTTGCGCTTTGTCCCAAACAGATCGCGATGCTCCCGGAAAACAGACTCGACAAAAGACTTCGAACCCAGCACGCAACCGTCTGCAAAATAGCGCACCCGCATGCGGAGGAATTCGTGCAGCGGGACTTGCCCGCCTCGTTGCAAGACCTCCTCCAGCTTTTCGGCAGAGATCGTCCCCGAGTCCGCCGAGCCAGAATTACCCGCACTTTTACTCAGGTAGCCTTTCCCGTATAGGATAATTCGGTAGCTCTTAAGGGCTTCTGCAAAATCGAGTTTTTGCCCGAAAAGCTGGATCACTGCCGAGCGCATCAGTCGATTCCCTCCCAAAGCGGCAGCATAACCGCACCAACGGTAGTTTTTCGGATCACCGACTAGCTTGGCACGCACAGGATTCAGGTCCAAATAAGCCGCGATCCGGGTCAGGCTTTCCGGCGAGTCCTCAACCAGCAGGCTCTTATAGCGGGCCGCCCAAATAGTCCCCACGTTAGCATGCTTATGGTTATACCAAATCGTAAAGCGCTGCTTCAGCTCGCGCATAAATGCGGGCAAGTCGCCCATCCGGGCAATGACCCGCCGCCGCGCCTTGTCCGCCTCCGAGCCACCATCACGCAGGATCTGCTCCAAGCCCTCCACCGAGTAAGTCGATTGCGGGGTTTTCTGCGAGCCGTAGTATTGTCGATAGCGCCCCAGTAGGACGTCATCCGGCAGTGAATCGACCGGTACCACACGCAAGAGCAAGTGTATGTGATTACCCATCACACAATAACCAAGGACATCGACACCCGCAAAAACCGCCTGTTGGAAAAGCATCCGGGTAAAGATTTCTTTCTCCTCATCCCCAAATAGAAGTGATCGGTAGGCCGTCCGGCTCATCACATGATAAACCGCGGCCTGATTCGATAACAGTAAACGTTTCCGAGATCGCATAAGACATGCTTTAACTTCTCAACAATCCTGTCAACAACTAATAAACACACAGGGTATTTATTTTAGAGCTTGACCCGTGTATTGCAATATTTTCTGTGACGCCATGTCTGTCTGGTTCAATCCATCCTTTGCTATAGAAAATATCCTTCGCCGTGTGGCTGCTGAAACGGATGGCTTTGACGCTAACTTCGAGCCGGGAGTGCGTCCGGCGGACCCTAAGTTTGGTGACTACCAGGCCAATGGTGTCCTGGGCTATGCCAAAAAGAACGGAGCGAACCCTCGTGAACTGGGACAAAAACTGATCGATGCTGCTCTGGCCTCTGGCGAATTCGCCCCGGAACTTGTCGAACTCTCCCTGGCTGGCCCAGGCTTTATCAATTTTAAACTATCGCCTGCATTCATCTGGCAGTGGCAACTGGACTACTCAACCAAGGCCGACTACCAGAGTGGCGCCAAGGAGTTAAGGAAGGGGCGCAAGGTGGTGATCGATTACCCGAGCGCAAATACTGCAAAACAGGCCCATATTGGGCACTTGCGCCCAATGGTTATCGGCCAAGCGATCGCCCGGCTCCTGGATTTTTGCGGGGCCGACTTGGTGCGGGACAACCATATCGGCGACTGGGGCACGAATTTTGGCACGCTGATCATGAAGATAAAGCGCGATGCTATCGATCTGACTTCCCTGGGAGACAATGCGCTGGTCGCCCTCGACCAACTCTATAAGGACGGATCCACACTGGAAACCGAACAACCTGAACTGCGCGACATTTCCCGGAACGAGTTGGTTAAACTACAGAATGGCGATCCCGAAAATACAGCTATCTGGGAGCAGATCGTGGACATTTCCAAACAGGCCTTTGATAAGCTCTTTGTCCAGATGGGCGTCGAGGTCGATCTAACGCTGGGTGAATCTTTTTACCGGGACAAGGTCGACCGCGTCTACCAGGAATTGGAGGCGATCGGCCTGGCCGAAGAGAGCGACGGCGCACTCGTGGTTTGGCACGATGAGATTAAGAAATTCGCCCGAGACAACGACCGCCCCTACCCTTTCAACATCCGCAAGAGCGACGGCGCCAGCAACTACGCCTCAACAGATCTGGCCACCGTGCTTTACCGCGTCGAAACGTTTAAGGCGGATGAGATCATCTATCTAACAGATGCACGGCAACAGGATCACTTCCAACAACTTTTCCTGACGACGGAAAAATGGTTTCGCGCGAAGAATTACCCGCTGCCCGAGCTGCGTCATGTTTTTTGGGGAACCATCCTGGGTGCTGATAAAAAGCCCTTTAAGACGAAATCCGGCGAGTCGATCAAACTGCAGGACTTACTGAATGAAGCCCGCAGCCGTGCCTTCGATGTGGTCACGGAAAAGAATCCTGATTTGCCTGAAGCAACGCGACGCGAGATCGCTGAATCGGTGGGCATTGGCGCTATAAAATACGCTGACCTTTCGAGCAACCGCACGCAGGACTACGTCTTCAGCTGGGAGCGCTTGCTTAGTTTCGAGGGCAATACCGCGCCCTACCTCCTTTATGCAGTCGCCCGAATCAATAGCATTTTCCGCAAAGTTGGACAAGCACCGGAAGCGTTAATTGAAGGTGCCAGCCAAATCGAAACAGAAGCAGAGTTAGCGCTCGCCCGCAAGTTGATGGGCTTTGTAACGGCACTGGAGTTAACGCTTAACGACCTGCGCCCCCACTTCCTTTGCACCTATTTGTATGAGCTGGCTGGCACCTACAGCAGTTTTTACAACGCTGAAAAAGTCATGGTTGACGATCCCGCGGTGCGAGCCCGCCGGTTGATTCTTTGTGCCCGCACCCGAACGGCCCTAATGACGGGCCTTGAGCTACTCGGGATCGAGCCTTTGGAACGTATGTAATCGGCTGGCTAGGCACTCGCCAGCAGCAACTGTCAAATGAGTGCGGGTTGATGCTGGCTCATACAATGAAGCGCGCCGCCTTCTTTGATGATCTCCCGGCAATCCACACCGATGACTTCGCGCCCGGGGAAGCAACTGGTTAAAATCTGAATGGCTTGGCTATCGTTTTCCGGCTGCCCGTAGGTGGGAACCAGAATGGCCCCATTCAGGACAACATAGTTTAGGTAGCTGGCCGCCAATGGCTCGCCATCGTGTGTGATGGGATCGGGCAAGGGAAGTGGCACGACATCCATGGCGCAGCCATCGATCACACGAAAATTACGCAGGCGCCGGAAGTTCTCTTGCAGCACGGCATAGTTGGAATCTGCCGGATCCGCCACATCTGCGATGAGAATGCCATCAGCCTTGAAAAAACGGGCGATATTGTCGATGTGACCATCCGTATCATCACCGGCGAGCCCATCCCCAAGCCAGAGCACTTTCTCCACTCCCAGACCGGCGATCAATTTTTCTTCCACCTCAGCTAAAGTTGTCGGGCCGTTTCGGCTGGGATTAAGCAGTACGGCTTCGGTGGTCAGCAGCAGTCCGGCCCCGTTACTCTCAATCGCCCCACCCTCCAGGACTTGATCGGAGGCGAAGCACGGAATATTCAGCTGTCGGCTCATCCATGCGGAGGCGGCATCGTCTTTCGACTGGTTAGGGAATTTATTGCCCCAGGCGTTGTAGCGCCAATCAGCGATCCCCAGCTCGGATCGTTGATCATTGACCAGAAAAAGCGGCCCAAAGTCACGAATCCAGACATCATCACTTTGGTAGTCGTAGAGTTCGACAGCGGAAGCATCACCGTGCGCGGCCATCATTGACCGAAGTCGGGGCTGCTCAGGTGCGGCACAAAGCACACGAACCGGCTGAAAGCGAGCGGCCAAGACATAGAGTCCAGCCAGCTGATTCCGAACTGCATCAAAGCAGCCAGGCCAGAGCGATTCACGAACAGGCCAGGCAAACCAGATCGCCTCTTGTGGCTCCCACTCGGCGGGGAAACGATAGCCGAGTGCTTTGGGTGTTTTGGGTGATGGTGACATAAAGGTGAATGGGCAACGCTTCGGAGCAATGGCATTGGAAGCTATGAAACGGCGGGCAAAGCCAACCCGCCTGCTATCCTATAACATGCAAATATTTGACTGTTCACGTGGCGTGTCCGCTCGAAGATGCCAGCGTTGCCACAGCACACTGTATGCTTCGTAGACCAACAACACTGCAGGCGCTCGCAAGCGAGCACGCCACTTACCAAGATTCAATATGGACCGGAAAAACATGTGTTTCAGCCGTCGACAGCTAATCGATAAACCGCCGGGAAATATCGCCATAACTGTCGATCCGGCGATCGCGAAAAAAGGGCCACATCCGGCGCATGTCTTCAAGGGCCTTGAGATCGCAATCAGCCAGTAGAATATGCTCACTCTCAATGGGAGCTCGTTCAACGACTTGCCCGTAGAAATCAGCGACGAAACTTTGTCCCCAAAACTCAGTTTCCCCCTCGATACCAGTCCGATTGACCGCAGCCACATAGCAGGCATTCGCGACCGCATGCCCACGTTGAACCGTCTCCCACGCTGTGTGCTGCGCCGCACCGAGAGCCTGCTTTTCCTCGGGAAGCCAGCCAATCGCAGTGGGATAAAAGAGAATCTCTGCACCGGCCAGGGCGGCTAGTCGAGCCGCTTCGGGATACCATTGATCCCAACAGATAAGCACGCTGATTCGGCCAAATTTCGTATCCCAGACCTGGTAGCCAAGATCCCCCGGAGTGAAATAAAACTTCTCCTCAAAGCCCGGGTCCTGGGGGATGTGCATCTTGCGGTATTTGCCGAGGTAAGAGCCATCTGCATCGATCACGGCGGCGGTATTATGGTAAACGCCTGGCCCCCGCCGCTCAAAGAGCGCGGCGATCAAGACGACACCCAGTTCAGCTGCCAAGGTGCTCAGTACATCCGTGGTCGGCCCGGGGATCGGCTCAGCCAAGTCAAACAAAGCTGGATCCTGAGTCCGGCAGAAGTACGGTGTATTAAAAAGCTCTTGAGTACAAATAATCCGGGCACCCGAGGAAGCCGCTTCACGAATACGTTTAACCGTATAATCCAGATCCGCACGCGGACTCCCCTGTTCGCGTCCCTGGAGGAGCGCAATGCGAACTGTGCGCCCGGCAGACATCAGTAAACAACCTTATTCAAAGGATATTCAATAATGCCCTCGGCACCATGCTTCTTCAGCTCGGGGATGATTTCGCGGACCACCTTCTCATCGATAATCGTGTCGATTGCCACCCAGGCCTCATCCGTCAGTCGATTAATCGTCGGATTGCGCAGGGCAGGCAGTTCGGTAAGGATCGCATCGAGTTTTGATTTCTCTATATTGAGCTTAAGGCCGACCTTTGAGTTCGCTTCGAGGGCCGATTGCAGCAGCATGGCGATACTCTCAATCTTTTTACGCTTTTGAGGGTTCTCCCACGCGGTTTTGTTGGCAATGAGCACAGTATTAGTGTAAAGCAGGGTATCAACGATGCGTAGTTTGTTGGCACGGATCGAATTCCCGGTTTCCGTCAGATCGACGATCGCATCGACCAGATCAGGCACTTTCATCTCGGTCGCTCCCCAGGAGAATTCGACCTCTGCGGTGACCCCGTTGTCTTTCAGATACTGCCGCGTGATATTAACCACCTCGGTCGCAATACGCTTCCCCTCCAGGTCCTTAACGTGCTGCACAGGCGAGGCCTCAGGCACCGCAATAATCCACTTCGAGCGCTTGTTGGAGGCACGGCTGTAAACGAGATCACAGACCTCCACGACATCCGATCCATTCTCCTGCACCCAATCCTGCCCGGTCAGACCACAGTCGAAGTAACCATGTTCAACATAGCGGCTGACTTCCTGAGCCCGCAGGAAGCGACCGTCCAACTCGTCATCATCGATCGAAGGTCGATACGAGCGTGCGCTGATTGATATATTGAATCCGGCCTTGGCAAAGAGTTTAATAGTCGCTTCTTGCAAACTACCCTTGGGCAGGCCGAGCATGAGTAGAGGCGTATTGTCCATGCCTCAAAACGCTGAGGCTGGAAAAAAACGGCACAAGATTAAAATAACATAAAAGCAGTCGATTAAATCCTTTTGTTTAAAATAAGTCTTTGTAATTATCCTCAAATCATCTAAACCACACTTTAACCATGCCCAATCACTTGCCTTTCCAATCACTATTTTTGACGTTTAAAAATGAGCCAGACCACCAAGCCACTCATACTTATTGCTGAGGATGACCAGGACCTCGCCACCCTTTTGGAGAGGCAACTCGAGGTAGCTGACATGCAAAGTCAGGTGTGCCACGAAGCCGCCCACGTCGAGCGCTATTTGGAAAGTAACTTTGCCAACCTTTTATTGCTCGACGTCAACCTGCCCGACAACAGCGGTTTTCAGCTGATGGAGGCTCTACGTGGCCGCGGGATTACGATCCCGGTCATTTTCTTAACGGGCGAAAATGATGAAGTTAAAAAGGTGAAAGCCCTGGAAATGGGCGGCGATGACTACATCACGAAACCTTTTGGATTTCCTGAACTGATTGCTCGTATTAACGCGGTTCTCCGCCGTGCGGAAACCGTTCATGATGGTCAAATCACCAAAAATGCCTCGATCTCGGATGATCCCTTTGATTTTTGTGGGGCGACAATTAATCCACAGCGCCTGGAGATCAGTTTTCCTGATGGTGAACGGGAAAGTATTGGTCGCAAGGAATTGGGCATATTTGCTTATTTAGCCGAGCATCCGAATGCAGTTTTGACGCGTAAAAACCTGATCCATGCGGTCTGGGGTATTCACGCAGATGTTCGTAGTCGCTCGCTGGATCAGTATATTGTTAAGATTCGGGAACTCTACAAGCGCCATGGCCTAACAGTTGATGCGTTCCGCA
>REBV01000090.1 GCA_007692545.1 Puniceicoccaceae bacterium | reverse complement strand
GTTTCAGGGCTGAGCCTGACTCCGCCACGGCGTCCGACAAGCGGACACGCCACGGAGGCCGCGGGTTTTCCGTGGCGTGCTCGCTTGCGAGCGCCTGCGGTGTTGTTGACCGGGCTGGTGTTTCAGGGCTGAGCCTGACTCCGCCACGGCGTCCGACAAGCGGACACGCCACGGGAGATCACCGATGAGAATTCTGTTTTTTCGCATTGACCTGGCCGCTGGAGCTGTGGACTTTCACAAATGCTGGGTCAGCTCCTGTAGTTCAATGGATAGAGCAGCGGTCTCCGAAGCCGCAAATGGCAGTTCGAATCTGCCCGGGAGCACCAGGCTTAAAGTGCTAAACAACAAAGGTTTATGAGCCAAAATGGGGTCAAATTCAGACTTGTGGGAAGCTGAAAGTTTGCCTAAAAATGGACACTTTTGGGCAAAGTTTTTTTGCGGGGGGTCGGTGCCTTTTTGTTTTTGGAGCTTCCGAGGTGAAATCGATTCTGAAGCCGGGGGTGTATTCTGTGGCTTCTAGCTGTCGGTGGACGTTGCTGGGGTTGAGAAAAAAATAATGCCGGGGCGGGTGGTGAGGGTTCATCTGATGTCAGGATCAGTGACGGCAGGTCAGTCGGGCCGGGGTCTGCTGCCGGGGCCGATGGCTTTTTCAATCTGAAAAATTCCGGTCAGGAGAGTTCGGGAGTCCAAGCTTCCAGTTCGGTATTTATCACGCCGGGCTTTTATGTCTTTGCTGACGGTGGCCTTCAATGCGTTCAACTCCAACTGATTTGAGTAGTAGCGGAAACGTCGATCCACACACAAAACCCGGAAAAGTCCCCTTCCTTGCATTGCTTCAATTCCTTGGCGTATTTCCTTCAGGGTGAGCCAGGGCGTGAGACCAAGGCTGTTGAATGTCTTTCCGTCTTTACAGCCGTGCGCTGCATAGAGTAGCCTTTCGTAGCTGATTTGCTGGTAGGGTGCATCTCCGAGGATTCCCAGGAGCGCACACATGCAAAGGGCGTTGCGTGGGGTCAGCTCACGGGGATCGCCAGTGTCACTATTCCCGGTCGGTGCGGGAGGGGGTGCCCCTTTGTTAGCGTGGTCTTTCTCGGTCAATCCATAGCTCTGAGAGAGACGGACTGTTTTTCGTGGACCCCCCGGTGGGGTCTCGGTCGTGCCGGTGGGAGTCTTCTCCCTGCGGTGGCAGCCGGTCGGGGCCGGGGTGATGCTCTTGCGTGGGTGCGCCTAGACTTCGACCTTCAACCGTGCGCCAACGGCACGGCCGTATTTCAAGAGGGTGGCGAGGGTGATGTTCTGGGGCTTGCCTTCGAGTTGAGCCACGTAGGCGCGGGTGACGTGCATCCGTTCGGCCACGGCCTGCTGGGTGAGTCCGGCATCCTTGCGGATTTTGCGTAGTTGCTCACTGAGTCGGAGTTCTGCCAGATCGCTGGCAATCATCTCTTCGAGTTGTGGCCGCTCGGTGATGAGTTCCTTTTTGAATTGTTGGAGGGTCTTCATGTTAAGTGCCTTTCTGCTTGTAGTAGTCTGCCTTTCGCGCTTCGGCGGTCATGATTTCCTGCCGGGGTGTCTTCTGGGTCTTTTTCTGAAATGCGCTGGTGAGGATGATGAGTTGCTGCCCGTCGAAGAAGCCGAGTAGTCGAAAGATGTTGCCGGACTGTTTGACTCGGACTTCCCAGAGGTCGTCCGTGCCGGGCATCTTTTGCAGGATATGGTGTGCGGGTTGCTTGGTTTCTTCGATGTGTTCTAAAGTGGCTGTGATCTTGGAGGCAGTCTTGTCGCCCTGATCGCGTATGAACTTCGCAACCGGGCAATTGCCTGCTTCTGTGGTGTAGAATATGATTTCCCGTTTCATTTTATCAAGTAGAAATGTTAGTTTTAACTTACCTTAGGGCATGCCTGTTTTCAGGAGGCTGCTTGGAAGCTCAGCATGTCGGCTCCGTCGAGGGTGTCCGGGGTGATGCTCCAGAAGGCGGTGGCTTCGCTGCTCTTGGCCGCGCCTTCGTAGTGCGCCTTAATCACGCCGGGGCTGTTTCCTGCTGCCGTGGCGGTCTGGTAGATGTCGCCGTGCTGCCGGACGTGATAGGTGATGTAACTGTGGCGGGTGATGTCGGGAATCCAGGGCTTGCGTCCGGGTTCGGCTTCGATCTCACGCAGACGTTTTGAGTCGGTCACGCCGCCTTTGAAATCGGCTGCCCGTTTCACCGTGGCAAACTTGCGCTGGAAGTTGCCCTTCGGGATGATGGGCTTCCGGCGGTCGCAAATGCTCAGGAACTGCATGAGGTTGGCCGATGCCTTCACCGTGCGGGCAACTCCGGTCTTGCCCTTCGGCACTTGGATTTCACCGTCTTCAAAGTTCACGCCGCGCCAGGTGAGCCGCTTCAGCTCCGAGTTGGGCCGTAAGCCTGCGAAGAGTGCAATCGAGACATAGGCCAGTAATTCGCCCGCGTTGGTATCCCGCGCCGCTCTGAGTAGGTCGGTCACTTCCTCCGGGGTCAGGAATTGAGGATCCCGGTCAATGTCCATGCGGTCAATCCGTTCGACCGGGTTCCCGGTGGACAGTCGCTCAAGCTCTGCCCATTTGAAGAAGCTCAGGAGCTTGGTGCGGTAGTTGTTGAAGTTCTGCCCCTTGTATTGGCTCAGGAATTCTTCAACGTCCTGCTGAAGCACTTGGTCAACGGGCTTATTGCCAACGAACTGGATGAAGGCTGTGCAACGGTTTCGGATTTCGTAGAGGGTGCGTTCGCTGCGTTGCTTCCGTTCCTTGCTCGCCAGGTAGCGGGTGAGTGCATCGAGCAAGGGAAGTCCGCTGGTATGGCGGTAGTTCTGATTGAAGAACTGTGCCGCTTGTAGCAGGTTGCCCTTGCCGCCTAGGAGCTAGCGAGCGTGCCCTGCATAGCCCGCAGGGCGACGCACGGGCTTTTTGATAGACAAATGCTATGCGGTTGACTCTTGGGTGTGAATGTTGACGCTCGCATGACGAAACCAAAGATTCTTGCTTTTTCCGGCAGCACGCGTGCCGGCTCGTTTAATCAGCAACACGCGGCCCAGGCCGCTCAAGTCGGCCAGGATCTGGTCACCGCCCTGCTTTGAAGGCGGTTTTTTGTAAAAATCGTCGATTTACAGAATTTGTACTTGCAAGAGGGGACTCGGGCGGCATTTTCACGCTCTTTTTCCACAAAAAGCATCATTCACCACAAACGAGTCGGGTTGGAAATCCGCCTCCTATTAAGATGTCACAGTCAATCCTACAAAAACACTACGCTGAGAAGGTCGTACCTGAACTTATGAAAAAGTTCGGCTACACAAACCCGCACCAGGTTCCCGCGGTCAAAAAGATCGTGCTTAACTCGGGCTTTTCGGCCACAGCCGATAAAAATCACGTGCAATACGTGAATGACGAAATCGCCAAGATTGCCGGTCAGCGCCCTGTCACTACTAAAGCCAAGCTCAGCATTTCAAACTTTAAGCTGCGCGAAGGTCAGCCGATTGGCTGCAAGGTCACCCTGCGTGGTGCGGCCATGTATGACTTTCTGCTCCGTCTGATTAATATCGCGCTGCCTTGCATTCGCGACTTCCGTGGTGTGCCGACTCGTCTGGATGGTCAGGGTAACTATACCTTGGGCGTCAGCGACCACACCATTTTCCCCGAAGTCAGTGCCGAGGGAAATACAGCGACGATTGGTATGGACGTCTGCATCAACACCAGCGCGTTGAGTGACGAAGAAGGTCGCGAACTGCTGAAGTTGTTCGGTATGCCTTTCCGTAAGACCAGTGCCGAACTCGCCGCCGAAGAAGAAGCTGCCGCTGCGGCTACCGCTGCAGCTTCCGCATAATTTAAATACTCACTTTAGATAAAGATTGATCCATGGCAAAAAAATCAGCAATCCAACGCAACTTGAAGCGCGAACGCATGATCGCGAAGTATGCGCCGAAGCGTAAAGAGCTCAAAGCGATCCTGGCGAATCCAGAGACGCCTGACGAAGACTTCTACAAGGCGCAAGCCAAGTTGACCAAGCTGCCCAAAAACAGCTCTCCAATCCGTGCGCGCAATCGCTGCTCGGTCACTGGCCGTCCACGTGCGTTTATTCGCAAGTTTGGTCTTTCCCGTATCACATTCCGCGAACTGGCCACACAAGGCAAGATTCCCGGTGTGACCAAATCCTCCTGGTAAGGACTCTGGCAAGCCCGGAGCACTACCTCACTCACTGAAAACCCAGTAGTTAGACGACTATGGCAGTTCACGATACAATCGGCGATTTTCTCACCATCATCCGCAACGCCAGTATGGCACGCAAAGGATCCTGCACCTCGCAGCATTCCAAAATGCGTGCGTCCATTGCTGCGATTCTTAAGGATGAAGGCTATATTCACGACTTCAGCGAAGGTCAGGATGCGAAGGGCTTTAAAACGCTCACCATCAAACTGAAATTTGCAGGAACCACTCCGGCGATTACCGGTATCGAGCGGCACAGCACGCCCGGCCGCCGACTCTATTATGGTTGCCAGGACATCCCCCGCGTTCTTGGCGGTCTGGGTGTGGCAATCCTCACCACCTCCAAAGGCGTCATGCGCGCCCGCGACGCCCGCGAAGCTGGCGTTGGCGGCGAGTTTGTCTGCAAGGTTTGGTAATTGAAAGGTAGCACACGATGAGCAGAATTGGTAAACTCCCCATTCCCGTCCTGGATAAGGCAAACGTCGCGATCGATGGTCACACCGTCCGCGTCGAAGGCCCCAAAGGCAAACTGGAAAAGACGTTCGACCGCTCGGTCAATATCGAGCAAGTCGACGGCGAAATCCGCGTCACTCCGGCCGACAACAGTCGCCACGCCCGCGCCATGTTCGGCACGGCGCGCTCCATTATCAATAACATGGTGATCGGTGTGGTTGAGGGTTACGAAAAGAAACTCGAGATCAAAGGTGTTGGTTTTCGTGCGGCGCTCAAGGGCGACGTGTTGGACCTGGCCTTGGGATATTCGCACCCGGTCGAGGTAAAGATCCCCGAGGGGATCACCGTCACTGTGACTGAAAACACAAAACTCACCGTAGCTGGTGCCGATAAACAAATCGTCGGCGAGATCACAGCTACGATCTTCTCCTACTTCCCGGCAGAGCCCTACAAGGGCAAGGGTGTCCACATCGTCGGCCAATACGTCCGCCGTAAGGAAGGTAAGAAATCCGCTTAATTTCCAGCAGAGTCGAAGCTATGAAACTCCAGAAGAAAAATTCTCTCGCACAAAAGCGTCGCTACCGTATCCGCAAGAAGGTCAAAGGTACGGCCGAGCGTCCGCGCCTCGCTGTGCATTTCTCCAACAAACACATCTATGCGCAGTGCATCGACGACGTCGCGGGTCACACCGTAGCCTATGCCTCCTCCGTTGGGGCTAAGGATGTCGATGCCAAGGCGAACAACGATGGTGCCATTGCCCTGGGCAAGATCATCGCCGAGAAGGCGAAGTCAGCCGGTGTTGAAGCCGTCGTCTTCGACCGTGCCGGTCGCCGTTACCATGGCTGTGTTAAATCATTTGCTGAAGCAGCCCGCGAAGGCGGCCTCCAATTCTAAGGATACCCATATGAGTCAACAGAACAGAAAATTTTCTCAAGCCGACGAAAACGAGGAAGCTCCAGAATTCGTGGAAAAGGTCGTCCACATCAACCGCTGCGCTAAAGTGGTGAAGGGTGGTCGTCGTTTCAGCTTTTCCGCGTTGGTTGTTGTGGGTAATCAAAAAGGGGAGGTCGGTGTCGGGTACGGCAAGGCCAAGGAAGTCCCTGAATGCATCCGCAAGGGCACCGAGCAAGCCAAGAAGAACCTGGTCACGATCAAGCTGCGTGGTGACACCATCCCGCACCACGTGATGGGGCAGGCTGATGGTGGCAAGGTGCTGCTGCGTCCCGCTTCTGACGGAACCGGAGTTATCGCTGGCGGTGGTTGCCGTGCGGTGCTCGAATCCGTCGGTATCAAAAACATTCTCTCGAAGTCTCTCGGCTCAAATAATCATCTGGCGATGGTGAATGCGACGATGGACGCCCTCTTGCAGCTCCGCTCTAATGAGGAAATTCAAAACATCCGTTTTGGCGAAGTCGCCGCGGAAGTCTAAGGAACCCAGAACATGAATCTCGATAACATCCCAACCATCAAAGGGGCCACACACCCCACCAAGCGTCTCGGGCGCGGTGAAGGCAGTGGTCACGGTAAAACCTCCGGTAAGGGGCACAAGGGCCAAAAAGCCCGCTCCGGCGGCGGTATTCGTATCGGTTTCGAAGGTGGCCAAATGCCCCTCTACCGTAAGCTTCCACGCCGTGGTTTTAATAACTTCAACTTCAAGACGACTTTCCAACTGGTCAACGTCGGCCAGCTCGAAAAGCTCGAGGGGAGCACGGTGAATCGCGAGGCTCTGGTCAAAGCCGGCCTGATTCGTGCCAATTCCGAGCCCGTTAAATTGCTCGGTGAGGGCGAAGTTTCCAAGGCGTTCACCGTAGAGGTCGATAAAGTTTCCGCATCTGCCCAGAGCAAGATCGAAGCAGCCGGTGGCAAAATTGCCCAATCCGCTGCTGAAACTGAAGCGGCTGTCGTGAAGGACGACGCGTAAATTCGACTCCGGTGGAGTTGAATGAAGGGATACAACACTGATGCTTTCCGCTTTTACAAATTCTCTGAAGATCCCAGAACTGCGCCAGAAGATTTTCTTCACGCTGGCTTTGTTATTCATTGCCCGTGTCGGGGCCAACATCCCGCTGCCCGGGATGAACGTTGGGCCGATTAAGGATTTCTTCGCCTCCCAGGCGGGTGCGGGCGGCGGTCTCGTTGGCATGTTCAACATGTTCACCGGGGGTGCTTTGCTCAATGGTGCGGTCTTCGCGCTGGGCATTATGCCCTACATCAGCGCTTCGATTATCATGCAGTTAGTCGGTGCGGTCTTCCCCAGTATTGCCCGCCTCCAGCAGGAGGGTGATGTCGGTCGGCAGAAGATCAATCAATACACCCGCTATCTGACGATTGCGATTTGTTTGGTGCAGGGCTTGTTGCTGTTGGTCGCTTTGTCGACCAATCCGGCTAGCCTGATCGGGCAGGGCTTCAATCCTGCCGAGTATGGTCAGATCGTTATCGCCAGCCAAGTGCCTTTCCTGATCACCGGCACAATCTTCCTCACGGCGGGCACCATGATTATGGTTTGGTTGGGTGAGCAGATCACGCAAAAGGGGGTTGGCAATGGTATTTCACTATTGATTACAGTCAGCATTATTTCCGGTCTTCCCGGTGCTGTGGCTGCCGCTTACCAAATGTTCGTGGCGCCCGTAGGTGCCGAAGGTGCCTCACTCGGTGTGCCCGAGGGGGTTCTGATGCTGGCCTTGCTCTTTACGGTAACAGCGGCACTGGTTGCGATCACTCAAGCCCAGCGTAAAATCCCGGTGCAGTATGCCAAGCGCGTGGTGGGCCGTAAGGTTTACGGTGGGCAAAGCTCCTTCCTTCCGCTTAAGGTGAACTACGCCGGTGTTATGCCCGTCATCTTCGGTAGCGCGATCCTGATGTTTCCAGCCCAGATTCTGGCCTACCTTGGCAGTGCCACCGGCATGCGGTTTTTCAGTGACTTTGCCGATTCCATCAGTCAGGGGCAGCCCGCCTATTATATCATCTTCGGTCTGCTGATTCTTATATTCTCTTATTTCTGGGTCTCGATGATGTTTAAGCCCATCCAGATTGCGGATGACCTGAAGAAGAATGGTGGCTACATCCCCGGAGTTCGCCCCGGTGAGCCGACTGCCAAATTCCTGGACCACATCATGACGCGGCTGACGCTCTTTGGCGCTATCTCGCTCACCATTATCGCCGTTTTCCCGGACTTCTTGCTCTTCAGCTATAACGTGCCGTTCAGTGTTGCCCTCTTCTTCGGTGGCACCGGTATGTTGATCACAGTGGGTGTTTTGCTCGACACCATGCGTCAGATCGAAACTTATCTCCTGCAGCGCCATTACGATGGCTTCCTCAAGAAGGGGAAGATTCGTGGCCGCTCGGCTGCCCGCAACAAGCAATTGGTCAACACCGCCGAACTGCAGGACTTCTGGACTGTCTGGCGCCCGCTTCTCTTTATCGCAATCGCACTGTTCGTCCTCGGGATTGTTTCCTGGTTTCTGAACCTCGGCTAAACCCGATGTGCTTGCCAAATCTCCGAAGGCGCTGCTTTATGTAGCCTCTTCGTTTTACAAAATTGTTCTTTGATCCATCTCCTCGCTCCGTAACTTGATGAAATCCATTCGTTCAGACGAAGAAATTCAATCGATTCGCGAAGCCTGCCAGATCGCCGCGACTGTGCTTAAGCAGCTCGTCGACGCCGTGCATGAGGGGATGACCACTTACGATCTGGATCAGCTGGGTCGGCAGGCCATCGAAGCCCTCGGGGCCGAGAGCGCCTGCTATAACTACCGTTCAGGCGACAACGTTTTTCCGGCCTACACCTGCTTGTCGCTAAACGAAGAAATCGTCCACGGCATCGGCAAACTTCGCCGCACCATTCAAGCTGGCGACGTCGTTTCCATCGATGTCGTCGTGCGCTATCGTGGATTCATCGGTGATAATGCCAGCACCGTCTTAATCGAGCCAGTTGCTAAAGAAAGCGCCGCACTGATCGAAACTACCCGTGAATCATTGAATTACGCGATCAGCTTTGCCCGTGCGGGAAATCGAGTCGGCGACATTTCAAACGCGGTCGAACGCTTCATCAAGCGCCATAACTATGGCATTGTGCGGGAGTTCGTCGGTCACGGAGTCGGCACCACTATGCACGAAGCACCCCAGATTCCGAATTTCGGACGACGGGGGAGTGGGGCCCTGCTCAAGCCCGGCATGTGCCTCGCCATCGAGCCCATGATCAACCTCGGCACCGGCAAAATTGAGATGTTGGACGACGGTTGGACCGCTGTCACCAAAGATCGTAAGCCCTCTGCTCACTTCGAGCACACCGTCCTCGTGACCAAGGGGGACCCGGAAATCTTAACAATTCCGCAGAATTAACTTTTCAAACTCACTTAAATCACTACTTTCCACCGTTTTCCCGCAATCCTGCGGGGCACCAACCGTTTAATTATCATGCCACGTATCCTTGGAGTCGATATCCCCGCAAACAAGAAGCTAGAATACTCGCTTCGTTACATCTATGGCATTGGGCCAACCCGCGCGAAATTAATTGTCGCCGAGTCCGGTTTCGATGCGGATCGCCGCGCCGGTGATCTGGACGAAGAGGAGGTCAATAAGCTGGCTTCGATCGTCGCTGAAAAGCAATACATCGTCGAGGGTGACTTGCGCCGTGAGCGCACTGCCAATCTCAAGCGCCTTTCGGCCATCCGCAGCCTGCGCGGTATGCGCCACATGCGTGGTCTCCCTGTCCGCGGGCAGCGCACCAAAACCAATGCACGCACACGCAAGGGTGCCGTCAAACCAGTCCGTAAATAATTCGGACCACACTTTTTTAAGAGAGATTCCCTATGAGTGAAGAAACCACCAATCCCGCCGAAGAAGAAGAAGTAGCCGCCGCTCCCGCCGCTCCCGCCGCCGCAGCCACCGCCACTGCAGAAGCTGCCGAGCCTGAGAAAAAGAAGGAAGTCACAGCGGAAGATTTGCTGAAGAGTGATCTCGACGGCGTCAAGATCCGCCGGGCCAAGGGGAGTAAGAATGTTACTTCCGGCATCGTTAATGTACTGGCGACCTTCAACAACACGAAAGTAACTTTCACCGACCCCCGTGGCAACGTCATCTCCTGGTCCAGTGCCGGTAAGTGTAACTTCCGCGGTTCGCGCAAGTCCACGGCCTACGCCGCTCAGGTGGTGACGCAGGATGCCGGCCGTGTGGCCATGTCGCACGGGATGAAGGAAGTCGTGGTCAAGCTGAATGGTCCCGGTATGGGGCGCGACTCAGCTGTCCGCGCATTACAGTCTTTAGGTATGATCGTAACTGAAATAGTGGATGTGACTCCGGTCCCCCACAACGGTTGCCGCGCACCGAAACGCCGTCGTGTCTAGTGTGACTCTGCCACATCGACACATACACTCACCGTTAGCAGATATAAGGAAATAATACTATGGCCCGTTACACAGGACCGACTACACGTATCAACCGCCGCTTTGGTCAGGCGATCTTCGCCCCCACCAAGGCTTTTGAACGCAAGCCTCACCCTCCCGGTCAGCACGGCCCACGCCTGCGCCGTAAATTGAGCGATTACGCCATCGGTCTCAACGAGAAGCAGAAGCTCCGCTTCATGTATGGGATGACGGAAAAGCAGTTCCGCCTCACTTTTGAAAAGGCCAAAAACACACGTGGTGTGACGGGTGATATTTTCCTGCAAATGCTGGAGTGCCGTCTTGACAGCGTCATTTATCGTTTGGGCTTTGCCAAGTCACGCGCAGCTGCCCGCCAGTTTGTCGGTCACGGTCACATCGTGGTCAACGGCAAGAAGACAGACATTGCTAGCTTCATGGTTAAGGAGGGCGACGAGATCGAAGTGCGCGAGCGCACCTCTTCCCGTCAATTGGCGACTCGCTGCATGGAAGAAAGCCAGGCACGCACCGTGCCGGAATGGTTGACCCTCAATGCCGATTCGCTCAAGTCCACCGTTAATCGCCTGCCTTCCGCTGAGGAAACAGAACAATCGATTAATGTTCAATTGATCGTTGAGTATTACAGTCGCTAAACCGGCTGAGATTCACGGATCGGTGATCATCGCACACCTCGCACACAATTGTAACCAGCTAGAGAAAAGTCCATTATGCCAAAGCGCTTAGGAAAATTCGAACTTCCCAACCGTCTGTCCAAGGTCGAAGACACCGCCACAGACACATTCGCCACATTCACTGCCGAGCCGTTTGAAACCGGCTACGGCCACACTATCGGAAACTCCCTTCGCCGCGTACTCTTGAGCTCGATCGAAGGTGCCTCCATCACCTCGATTAAAATCGATGGAGTGCAGCACGAGTTCCAGAGCATTGAAGGCGTGGTCGAAGATGTCACCGACATCGTGCTGAACTTGAAGAAAGTATTGCTCGTTTCCGAGTCGCGCGAGAGTGTTACACTGCTGATCGATGTCAATCGTGAGGGCCCTATTACGGCTGCTGATATTCAGGAAGACAGCAATTTCAAGGTGGTCAATCCCGATCAGCTGATCTGCACGCTCGACAAAAAGCAACGCTTCCTGGCCGAGCTTGAAGTTAAAGTCGGTCGCGGTTACTACACAGGCGAAGACAACAAGAAGGAAGATCAGCCGATTGGTGTGATTCCGATCGATTCGCTTTTCAGCCCGGTTCGCTTGGTGAAATATTCGGTTGAGAATACACGTGTCGGTCAGTCGATGGATTACGATAAGCTCATTCTTGAAGTGACGACAGACGGCCGTATCACGCCCGACGATGCCCTCAAGCAAAGCGCGGCTATCCTCAAGCACCACCTCGATGTGTTCGACGAAGTCTCGCAGGACGATATTGAGTTCGAAAGCGAAAGCAAGGAGATCAGCGAAGAGCAAAACCGTTTGCGCAAGCTGCTCAACATGAGTGTCAATGAGATCGAACTCTCGGTCCGTGCCGCCAATTGCTTGAACAATGCGAACATCACCACAGTGGGTGAACTGGCCATGAAGTCTGAGCAGGAAATGCTCAAGTACCGCAACTTTGGTAAGAAGTCGCTCAACGAAATTAAGGACAAGCTTGAACAGCTTGGTCTCTCCCTCGGTATGAAGATTGACGAACGCCTCCTTGAAAAGGGTAGCGAGCTTTAATCCTTCAATCCCGACCACCCCGACCACTGACTTACACGTTAGAAAGAATTTAGATAATGCGTCACGGCAATAGAAAACACAAACTCGGCGTTTCCGGTCCACACCGCTCCGCAATGATGGGCAACCTCTCGGTTGCACTCATTCAGCACGGTCGTATCGAAACCACGCTCTCCAAGGCTCGCGCCCTGCGTCCGTTCATCGAGAAGATCATTACGCTCGCGAAAAAGGCCGAGAAGGCCAATGACGCCGCCCGTAAGTTGCACTTCCGCCGCCTGGCCATCGCACGTGTGCGTGACAAGCAGGCTGTGGCCAAACTCTTCGACGAGCTCGTCAGCGAGTTCACCGAGCGTAATGGCGGCTACACCCGCATTTACAAGCTCGGTCAACGGATCGGCGATGCTGCTGAAATGGCCCTGATCGAATTTGTCGACGGCAATGACGAAGGCTACAACGCGAAGCCCAAGAAAAAAGCGACTAAGAAAGCCGCCAAAAAGTCAGCCAAGAAGAAGGCTGCGAAGAAAGCGGTGGCTAAAGATGCTGCTGATGAAGCCACGGAAGCGGAAGTCGAGGAAGCTGTTGAGGCTGAGGTCGAGACATCTGCAGAAGAGCCTGCCAAAGCAGAAGCTGAAGAAGCCGCTGAACCAGAAGCTGAGGAAGCGCCTGAGTCCGAGCCTGAAGCGGATAAGAAGAAAGACGCTTAAGCGTTTCAGCAATTATTTCCCAAAGCCCGTCCCTAACCGGACGGGCTTTTTCGTAGCCGGGTTGGCTCTGCCGCCCGGTCAGCGTTGTCGGCCTGCTGCGTTGC
>REBV01000005.1 GCA_007692545.1 Puniceicoccaceae bacterium | reverse complement strand
TGGATCGAAAACCCACCCGGCATGCGCGAGATCATGCCCTTCCGCTACGTTGAAATCAAAGGTCTAACCAGCTTGCCTCAGGCCGGTGAAATCGTCCGCATGACCCGTCACACTGCCTTTGATGAGCACGCTTCGTTTTTCCACAGTGACAATCAGGTGCTCAACGACGTGTGGGATCTCTGCAAATACAGTATCAAAGTGACTACCTTCGTTGGCCTCTACGTCGATGGCGACCGCGAGCGCAAGCCCTATGAGGCCGATGCCTACATCAACCAGCTTTCCCACTACGGTGTCGAAGATCATTACCTCACGGGACGCCTCACCCACGAACACCTGCTTAAATATCCAACCTGGCCAACGGAATGGCGGCAGCACTCCGTGCTCATGGCCTGGGTCGATTACCTCTACAGCGGGTGCGATGAATCCATCCGCCGCCATTACGATACACTGGTCGGTCGCCTCATGCTGGAACGCCGCCGCGATGATGGCCTGTTCATGGGCAGCAATGCCGGTCCCATCCGGGACATTATCGACTGGCCCGCGGGCGAACGCGATGGCTATGATATGGAGCCGCTGGTCAAGACCGTGACCTCCGCCTTTCACGCCTACAGCCTTGAATTGATGGCACGCATCGCCACCGCGCTGGACAAGCCGGAAGATGCCCGCCGCTTCACAGAGATGCAGGCCGAAACCGCAGCAGCAATCCGCGCAAAGTTAATGGATCCGGAGCGCGGCATCTTCATCGACGGGATGGACCCTGAAAGCGGTAAACGCAGCACACACGCATCGCTGCATGCCAATATGTTCCCCCTCGCCTTCGGGCTCGTCGCCCCGGAGGACCTGGCCACTGTAGCCGCTTTCGTGCGCAGCCGTGGCATGGCCTGCTCGGTCTATGGTGCACAGTATTTACTCGACGGACTCTATGATGCTGGCGAAGCGCAACATGCGCTGGATCTGCTCACGGCGACCCATGACCGCAGTTGGGCTCATTGGATTTACGAGGTCGGCTCCACGATCACGCTCGAGGCATGGGATCGAAAATACAAAGGCAACCTGGATTGGAACCATGCCTGGGGTGCCGTACCCGCCAACACCATCCCGCGAAAGCTGATGGGGATCGAACCGCTCGAACCCGGCTTCGCCCGCTTCCGCGTGCGCCCGCAGACGGCCTCCCTGGGAGAAGCCACCATCCGCCACCCCAGCCCACGCGGCCCCATCGATCTTAAAATCACCCGCAGCGGCCCCGCCTGGCAGGCCATCCTACGCGTCCCGGCAGACACCGTGGCCGAGGTGCATGTCCCGACAGAGGCTATCCACCGCATCACCATAAGCCCTAACAGTCCATCCTCCAAACCAACGTTTCTCCGCCACGAGCCCGGCCGCAGTGTCTTCGAAACGCCGCCTGGCGAGTGGACCTTTTCAGTCAGCCAATTATGATAAAACCAGCCACCACCCTCTTGCTGCTCGGCACCTTATGCGCATCGGCCGAGCTTGCCTCCGGTGAGCTCTCCGCACGCGCTGCTGAGGCCACTACAAGGCCCAATGTCATCTTCTTCCTAACCGATGATCACCGCAACGATGGCCTCGGTGTGGCGGGCCACCCCGTGCTTAAAACTCCGGTTATGGATACCTTGGCCGAGCAAGGCGTGCGCTTTGAAAATGCCTTCGTCACCACATCGATTTGTATGGCTAGCCGGGCATCCATACTCACCGGGGTGACCGAGCGCACGCATGGTAATACCTTCGGGCAACCACCCGTCCCCGGCCCTATCGCCCGGTTGAGCTACCCGGTGCTGATGCGTGATGCCGGCTATCGCACCGGATTCATCGGTAAATACGGCGTTCAAATGCATCAGTTCAATCCCGCCCGGGAGTTTGATGTGTTTCACCCCGTCAACCGCACCCCCTATTTCAAACAAATGCCGGACGGCAGTCAGCGCCACGAGACCGACCTCTGCGCCGACCATGCCATCGCCTTCTTGCAAGCCCAGTCGCCGGACCAGCCCTTCAGCCTCTCCATCAGTTTCAACGCCCCCCACGCCGAAGACAGAGACCGGCGTCCCGGCATCGGGCATTTCCCCTGGCCGCCTTCGACGGATGGCATGTATGAGGACATAAAAATTCCGCCCCCCCGCCTATCCGACCCCGCCATCTTCGAGGCCTTACCCGATTTCCTCCGACACTCCATGAACCGCGAGCGTTATCATTGGCGCTGGGATACACCTGAAAAATACCAAACCAATATGCGCGCCTATTTTCGGATGATCAGTGGTATAGACAACGCCATCGGACGCATCATAGACACCCTGCGGGATGAAGGTTTAGCCGACAACACGGTGATTATCGTAACCGGTGACAACGGGTTTTACCTGGGCGAACGCGGTCTCTCGGGCAAATGGTCGCACTTTGAGGAATCCCTGCGCGTCCCGCTCATTGTCTATGATCCGCGCCTCCCGGCAGAGAAACGCAACCGCGTGGTCGCTGAAAAAGCATTAAACATCGATATCCCCGCCACCCTACTCGACCTCGCCGGAATTCCCGCGCCCGACCTGTATCAAGGGCAGAGCTTGCTGCCGCTGGTCAGAGGTGAGG
>REBV01000159.1 GCA_007692545.1 Puniceicoccaceae bacterium | reverse complement strand
AGCTTCGCTGTAGTCGGGGGTGTGGAAGCCCTGCTCGGAGAGGAGCACGGTGCGAACGGAGCCCTCGTAGAGAAAGTGATCCTGGTGTAGGTAGGCGTCGAGCACCTCGATATTTTTCGGGGTAATGTAGCGGGTGCTGAACGAAGGGGTGGCAAGGGTGTCCTCCCAGGTGCGCGGGCGGAGCAGGCTTTGCGGATAGGGGTGGTAGGCGACGCCCCATGCGTAGTCGCCAGTCGTGGCCGAGTAGAGCGCCATGCGGTCGATCAGCGCCCGTGGTGCGTAGGCGCGGAAGCGATCTGCCGGGCTGTATTGCCAGGAGTGTGTCAGTGAAATAAAAACCTCGGCGGTGGGATTAAAGCGCCGGGCTTCGAGCCAGGTAAGGCGCATCGCCTTGTCGAAGGTGTCCATGTAGAGCGACATCGGTTGCTCGCCCATATTCGTCCAGACCCAGCCGTAATCGATCTCATTAAAGACAATCCAGTGGCTGATCCAGCCGTGTTCGCGATCGGGGCGGCTGTAGCGCTCGGCGAGGAAGGAGACAAGCGCCCGGTAGGCATCCGTAGCTTCTGCGGTCGTCATATTGCCCATGGCGTAGATGCCGGCCGGGTCGTAGTCGGGGTGCACGAGGATCCCTGAGTCTTTATCCACCAGCAAGATCGCGCTGATGACGATGTCACGCTCCGTCATCCAGCGGATTTTATGGTCAAATTCCTCCATTGTCGCGCGGTTATAGTGCCAAGTGCGGCCCTGATGCTCGTGGGTTATGGGATCGCTGCCGGGATTGACGATGTCCCCGAGGGTGAAGTTGATTGTGGCGGCGGCAATGCCGAGATCCTCCAAGTCCTGTTCAAAAATGTCTTCCTTGAAGGTAATTGCGCCGAGGCCTTTTTTGTTGGCGGGGCGCAGTCGCGGCATCTCCCGCTCTGCTGCGCCACTCACCTCGGAAGCCCAAACGGCATGGCTGATCAGCCGTGGGGCGTCGTCGGTTACGGAGACCACGCCGAAACGGTGCACTAACCGATCCCTTTCCCAAATGAACCGGGGGAGGGTCACCCGAAACGAGTGGGGCAGGGCGCTGGCTGAGTGGATATAGCCCCCTTGGGAGGTCCAGGGGTCTTCGTGGGGACGATATTCGATCAGATGGAAGGTTCCTTCCAGTTCCGGATCCAGGAAACCTTCCACAACAACCGCGTTGGCTTCTACGGTTACCGCAGTGACCGTGGCCTTTTTGCTTTCGGCCATCAGGTGTTGGTCCAACTTTTCGGCGCGCGCCGTCTTGGCATCCAGGATTGCCTGAATCTCCGCGCTGTCGCGTTGCTCGGCCTCCGTCGGGGCTCGCAGGTGAAAGTTGCGCACCTGGAGATGGATATCGGGTGCGCGGCCGAAGTCGATCCGGATGGCCCGGTCGTCGGGGGTCCATTTACCCCTCGAGCCAAAATCCAGGTCGATGGCGAAGGGTTGCCATGCCTCTGCAATGGGGAGCCGACCGCCTTCAACTTGTCGGCTTTGGCTCCAGTCAGTTTGGCCTTCTTTTGTGTAAAAAACCTCAACAAAGTCGACCCCGTCGGGACAGAAATATTCGAAGGCCAGAATGATTGCCTCATCACTGAGCGCCTTTGTCGAATCGACCCTCAACACCAATTGAGGATCGTCGCCGGTGCTGCGCAGGCTGTAAATGCCACCGTCTCCGCGGGCCAATTCCATTTGGTGTGTCTTAGCTTCTTCCACTTTAAGAGGAAAGGTGGTGCTGTAGGCGCTGAGGCAGCTAATTAGCGGGAGGAGATAATAACAGAAAAATTTCATAGGGTGGGTGGACGTTGGAATGGAAGTTGTGGGGGATTGGGAAAGAACCAAATCGACAAATTTCCTGAAGTAGTTCACATGGATACATCAAAAGCTTGACTTTCCAAGAAAGGATTCTTTAGCTCGATGGAAACTATAGCAAAGAACTGCGCAAGCACGTCAATCCAAATTTCATTTTTCTACCCCAACCTGTGAAAAAAAGAACTCATTCACCCGCCAAACAAAAAGGCTTCGCCCTGGTCATTGCACTTTCCTTGATGGGGTTCATCTTGTTGCTTTTACTTTCGATTGCGACCTTTGTTCGGGTGGAGTCGCTGTCTTCGGCTGCCGCATTGTCGCAGCTCGAGGCAAGGCAGAATGCGCTCCTCGGCCTCCAAGTAGCACTTGGCGAGCTGCAGCGTTCAGCCGGCCCAGACCAGCGGGTGACCGCAACGGGTGACTTGTTGGCTGGCACTCATATAAGTCGAAGGAATTTGGCTGGGGTTTGGGATTCCACTGATGGCACTTTTTTGCAGTGGTTAGTCTCAGATTTTGATCGGGAGAACGTGGCAATAAATTTTGTTCAGACTGAAGCATTGGACCCGGACTTGAATAATGTTGTCCTCGTTGGTGGTGGTTCTGCATTGGCCGATGCAGACAATCGTTCCATTGTTGTTAACCTAAATAATACGGGGATTCTATCGGAAGCTGGTACGGTCGGGCGATACGGCTGGTGGATTGGGGATGAGGGCGTTAAAGCTCGTGTTAATGTGGATAACCCCTTCGAGGTCGGCAATAAACAGTATGGGGTTTTGGCTCT